>NZ_JBHWLC010000084.1:0-33722 GCF_042730635.1 Streptomyces sp. NPDC059917 | reverse complement strand
CTTCTCGGGGCTCCGCCCCGAACCCCGCGCCTCAAACGCCGGCGAGGCTGATCTTGCCCCCGGTGGGCGAAGTGCCGGCAAGGCTGGGATGGCCCCGGCGGGGCTGATCTTGCCCCCGGTGGGCGAAGGGCCGGCGGGGCTGCCTTGGGCGGGGTGGGGGGACGAAAAGGGGCAAAGTTGCCTAATCTTGGGTGATGGGAGTTGATGCGCGACTGCGGGCCGTGGTGGGGCTCGCGCAAGCCATGGCGGCCGCGCACACACCGCGCGACAGCGTCCGCGCGGCGGCCCGCGGAGCCAGGGTGGCGATGGACGGCTCCTTCGCCGCCATCTCCGCGTGGGAGCGCGAGCGCGGTCGTCTGCGCGTCCTGGTCAATGAGGGCGAGCGCCGCGACGGCGAGGAGGAGTTCCCCGCCGACGAGTCCTACCCCGTGCACGACTTCCCCGAGATCACCGAGTTCCTGCACGAGCGCTGGGTCGGCGGCGGCGGCCCGCACGCCTGGGTGGAGAGCGCCGTCGGCGACCGCCCCGGCCGCCGCGGCGAGGCGCTGCGCCGCCGCGGCCGCGGCACCTGCGTCGTCGCGCCCGTCGTGCTCAGCGGCCGCGCCTGGGGCGAGCTGTACGTCGCCCGCGACGAGGGCCTCCCGGACTTCGACGAGGACGACGCCGAGTTCGCGACCGTGCTCGCCGCCGTGGTGGCCGCCGGGCTCGCCCAGAACGAACGCCTCGAAGAGGCCCGCGCGCTCGCCTTCACCGACCCCCTGACCGGCCTCGCCAACCGCCGGGCCGTCGACATGCGCCTCGACGAGGCGCTGGAGGAGCACCGCGGCAAGGGCGCGGTGGTCAGCCTGGTGGTCTGCGACCTCAACGGCCTCAAGCGGGTCAACGACACCCTGGGCCACGCCATGGGCGACCGGCTGCTGGAACGCTTCGGCTCGGTGCTCAGCCTGTGCGGGGCGATGCTGCCGGGGGCGCTGGTGGCGCGCCTGGGCGGGGACGAGTTCTGCCTGGTGAGCGTGGGCCCGACGGCCGACGAGGTGGTCCGGGTCACCGAGGAGCTGTGCCTGCGGGCGGCCGAGCTGGAGCTGGGGGAGGGCGTGGCCTGCGGGGTCGCCTCGACCGGGGACGACATCGGCCCGGTGAAGTCCTCGCGGCGCCTGTTCCGGCTGGCGGACGCGGCGCAGTACAAGGCCAAGGCGGCCCGGCTGCCCAAGCCGGTGGTCGCCGGTCGGGACACGGCCGTGATGCGGCTCGCCGACACCCCGCCGGCGGGTTCGGGCGAGCGCCGCCGCTTCCGCGGCAGGTGACGGAGCCGCCGCGGCCGCCGTCCGGAGGGTGCCCCGCAGGCGTCCGCGGCGCCGGGGGCATCCGTCGGAATCCACCTAGTGACATGTTGGGATTCAGTCCGTAGGGTGCTGAATATGGATATGCACACTGTCGTGATGGGGACGTCCGGGACCACCGCCGAGGACGTCATCGCCGTCGCCCGCCAGGGCGCTCGCGTCGAGCTGTCCGCCGAGGCGGTCGACGCCCTCGCGCGTGCCCGCGCCATCGTGGACGCCCTCGCCGCCAAGCCCGAGCCCGTCTACGGGGTGTCCACCGGCTTCGGCGCCCTCGCCTCCCGGCACATCAGCCCCGAGCTGCGCGCCCAGCTCCAGCGCAACATCGTCCGCTCGCACGCCGCGGGCATGGGCCCGCGCGTCGAGCGCGAGGTGGTCCGCGCCCTGATGTTCCTGCGCCTGAAGACCGTCGCCTCCGGGCACACCGGGGTCCGCCCCGAGGTCGCCCAGACCATGGCCGACGTCCTGAACGCCGGGATCACCCCGGTCGTCCACGAGTACGGCTCCCTCGGCTGCTCCGGCGACCTCGCCCCGCTCTCGCACTGCGCCCTCACCCTGATGGGCGAAGGCGACGCGGAAGGTCCCGACGGCGTCGTGCGCCCCGCCGGCGAGCTGCTCGCCGAGGCCGGGATCACCCCCGTCGAGCTGCGCGAGAAGGAGGGCCTGGCCCTCCTCAACGGCACCGACGGCATGCTCGGCATGCTGATCATGGCCATCGCCGACCTGAACAAGCTCTACACCTCGGCCGACATCACCGCCGCCCTCACCCTGGAGGCGCTGCTCGGCAGCGAGAAGGTCCTCCAGCCCGAGCTGCACGCCATCCGCCCGCACCCCGGTCAGGGCGCCTCCGCCGCGAACATGGCCGCCGTGCTCAAGGGCTCCGGGCTCACCGGGCACTTCCAGGAGGAGTCGGCGCCGCGCGTGCAGGACGCGTACTCCGTGCGCTGCGCCCCGCAGGTCGCGGGCGCGGGCCGGGACACCCTCGCGCACGCCACCCTGGTCGCCTCGCGCGAGCTGGCCGCCGCCGTCGACAACCCGGTCGTGCTGCCGGACGGGCGCGTGGAGTCCAACGGCAACTTCCACGGGGCGCCCGTCGCCTACGTGCTGGACTTCCTCGCCATCGTCGCAGCCGACCTCGGCTCGATCGCCGAGCGCCGCACCGACCGGCTGCTCGACAAGAACCGCTCGCACGGGCTGCCGCCCTTCCTCGCGGACGACGCCGGCGTCGACTCCGGCCTGATGATCGCCCAGTACACGCAGGCCGCCCTGGTCAGCGAGATGAAGCGGCTCGCCGTACCGGCCTCCGCCGACTCGATCCCGTCCTCCGCGATGCAGGAGGACCACGTCTCCATGGGCTGGTCCGCCGCCCGCAAGCTGCGCACCTCGATCGAGAACCTGAACCGGATCGTCGCCATCGAGCTGTACGCCGCCACCCGCGCCATCGAGCTGCGCCACGGGCTGACCCCGGCCCCGGCCAGCCGGGCCGCGATCGCCGCCGCGCGGGCGGCCGGCGTCGAGGGCCCCGGGCCGGATCGTTTCCTCGCCCCCGACCTGGCGGCCGCGGACGCGTTCATCCGTTCGGGTGCTCTCCTGGAAGCCGTGGAACCGGTCACCGGCCCCCTCGCCTGAGTGACCTGACCGACCCGACCCGACCGCCATGGGTCACGGGCCGCCCCTCGGGGCGGCCCTTCGGCGTCTGCGGGGGCGCTCCCTAGTCGCCCGCGCGGGCCCGGCGCACCGAGAAGGCGACGAAGCCGGCCCCGGCGCCGAGGCAGAGCGTGCCGCCGATCAGGTAAGGGCCGGTGTCCACGCTGCCGGTGTCCGCGAGCAGCAGCTGGGGCCGGGCCTCGGGCGCGGACCGGGAAGCGGAGGCCGCGTCCGGATCCTGGTCCGCCGCGCCCTCGACGGCCTGCGCGTTCGCGTTCGCGGGGGCGCCCGGGACGGCGTCGGAGGGGGTGGCGGAGGTGGCGCCCGCATTGGGGACGAACCAGAGGGCGCCGAGCAGGGTGGTCGCCCCGAGGGCGGTGAGCAGCGGTCGACGTGCGGACACAGTTCGATCCCCCTTGTGGCAGCAGCGAATTGGCCGTGTGGGCAGATGCTAGTTAAAGGGGCGGGTCGTGGGAAACTCGGGGGTTCTCGAGCCTTACCCTCCGTCGTATGAATGCTTCGGAAGAATCACGGTACGTACGGCTTCGGGTTGATTTGGTGCTGGAGGTTCCGGAACCGGACGCCCTCACCGGAGCCGCCCTCGCGCACATCAAGGCCGACGAGTTCATGCCCGACGAGGAGCGCGGGCACGCGGAGTCGGCGGTGCGCGAGGACGCGTCGGAGGCGCTGGCGTACCTCATCGACCCCACTGACCTGGTCGCGGAGATCCCCGGGGTCGAGCTGGCGCAGGCCTCCTGGAGCACCGAGCCGGTCGAATACGACCCCGAGTCGATGGAGTGGGACATCGACGAGGAAGATGGGGTATTCGACGAAGAGGACGACAACGCCTGACCGTGCGGTGGCCCACATTCGAACGAATGTGGAACCGGATCGGCACGTTAACGCGTTGTATGGATGAGGCAGGGATTCTGGCAGGGGGGCTTGCCTCCCTGCCCTGCTGATGCTCGGTGATCCGGCAACGATGGAGTGGCGTGTGAGGACGGACAGCAAGCGGCGCAGGCGGGGCCTCGCGGCCGCAGCGGCGGTGCTCGGTGGGGTACTGGTGCTCTCGGCGTGCGGCGGCGGGGACGAGAAGGCCGCCGGCAACGGCGACAAGACCAGCAAGTCCCAGGCGGACGTGGACGCGGCGGCCGCGAAGGACACGTCCAAGGCCCGAATAGTCATCGCGCCCAAGGACGGCGCCACCAACGTCGGTCTGAACAACGCCACCGTGACGGTGACCGAGGGAACGCTCACCAAGGTGGAGCTGAAGACCTCCGAGGGCACCGCGGTCGAGGGCAAGATAGCCGCCGACGGCAAGAGCTGGAAGCCCGAGGGCGCGCTCAAGCGCTCCCAGAAGTACTCGCTGGCCGCGTCCGCGAAGGACACCGCGGGCAAGGAGGCGCACGAGAACGCCTCCTTCACCACCGTCTCGCCCGAGAACAGCTTCATCGGCTCGTTCACGCCGGAGGAAGGCGCGAAGGTCGGCGTGGGCATGCCGGTCTCGATCGACTTCAACAAGCCGATCAAGGACAAGAAGGCGGTCCAGGCCGCCATCAACGTCACCTCCAGCAGCGGCCAGGAAGTCGTCGGCCACTGGTTCGGCGACCAGCGCCTGGACTTCCGTCCGGACCAGTACTGGACCGCCAACTCCACCATCACGATGAAGATGAAGCTGGACGGGGTCCAGGGCGCCCCCGGCGTCGTCGGCGTGCAGGACCGCACCGCGACCTTCCAGATCGGCCGCAGCCAGGTCTCGACCGTCGACGTGAAGACGAAGAAGATGACCGTCACGCGCGACGGCCAGGTCATCAAGACCATCCCGATCTCCGCCGGCTCCCCGGCGAACCCGACGTACAACGGCCAGATGGTGATCTCCGAGAAGTTCAAGGAGACCCGGATGGACGGCGCCACCGTCGGCTTCAAGGACGGCGACGGCAAGGGCGAGTACGACATCAAGGACGTTCCGCACGCGATGCG
Source organism: Streptomyces sp. NPDC059917 (assembly GCF_042730635.1). Taxonomy (NCBI): domain Bacteria; kingdom Bacillati; phylum Actinomycetota; class Actinomycetes; order Kitasatosporales; family Streptomycetaceae; genus Streptomyces; species Streptomyces sp. NPDC059917. Next base: position 28,758 of record NZ_JBHWLC010000084.1, on the reverse strand, counting down.
GCTGTCCACCTCCGGCACCTTCATCCACGGCAACTACTGGGGCGACGACTCCATCTTCGGTAGCGCCAACACCAGCCACGGCTGTGTCGGCCTGAACGACGCCAAGGGTGCCAACGACCCGGACCAGCCCGGTGCGTGGTTCTTCGACAACTCGCTCGTCGGCGACGTCGTGAACGTGGTCAACTCCCCGGACAAGACGATCAAGCCGGACAACGGCCTGAACGGCTGGAACCTCAGCTGGGCGGACTGGAAGGCCGGGTCGGCCGTCTGATCCCGCCGGACCGAACTCCGCCGACGGCGGGGTAGCCCCAGGGGCTACCCCGCCGTTCGCGTGCTCCCGCGCGTTCTCATCCGACTCTTATCCGCCACTTATCCAGCCATCACGGCCCGTGCCTAGCTTCGCCCCATGTTCTTCACCTACCTCCGGCGCGAGTTGCGCCGCCGCAGGAAGGCGGCGCTCGTCGTCGCCTCCGGGCTCGCGCTGGGCATCGCTCTCGTCATCGTCGTGACCTCCGTGTCCGCGGGCATGGGGCAGGCGCAGGCCAAGGTCCTCCAGTCCCTCTACGGCCTCGGCACGGACATGACCGTCACCAAGGCGCAGACCCCGCCGGGCGAGGGGGGCGCGCCGCAGCGCCAGCGCTTCAAGTTCGACGCCAAGGACGGCGCCGACGGCGCCGCCGGTACCGAGCAGAGCCACGACATCGTGATGCCCCAGGGATTCCAGACCCTGGACGCGACCACCGTCGCCAAGGTCTCCGGGCAGCGCGGGGTCGCCGACGCCGTCGGCGGCCTGAGCCTCCAGGTGATGAAGGTCAACGGGCAGTTCCGGCGCGGTGAGTTCAAGCGCACCGAGGGCGGCGCGCAGGGCGGTCGGAGCGGGGGCGGCCAGGGCGCCGGTGGCGCGGGCGGCTCCGTCCAGGGCGGCGGCGCCGACTTCGACGTCAACTCCTTCACCGTCTACGGCACCGACGTCGCCAAGCCGGAGCTGGGTCCGCTGACCACCTCCAAGCTCACCTCCGGGCGCACCTTCCAGGCCGCCGAGACGGATGCGGCCGTGGCCGTGGTCGACAGCGCCTACGCCACGAAGAACAAGCTGGCCGTCGGCGCCGACCTCAAGGTCAAGGACGCCACGTTCAAGGTCATCGGCATCGCGACCGCTGACAGCGGTGACGCGGCCGCCAACCTCTACGTCCCGCTCAAGCAGGCCCAGACCCTCGCCGAGTCGCCGGACAAGATCACCACGGTCTACGTCCAGGCCAAGGACTCCCAGGCGATCGACTCGGTCAAGTCGGCCATCCAGGCGAACGTCCCCGACACCACCGTCACCACCTCCGCGGACCTCGCGGACACCGTCTCGGGCTCGCTCTCCACGGCCTCCTCGCTCGCCTCGACCGTCGGCACCTGGCTCTCCTACACGGTCCTCGCCGCGGCCTTCCTCGTCGCCGGCCTGCTCACCTCCTCGGCCGTCAGCCGCCGGGTGCGCGAGTTCGGCACCTTGAAGGCGCTCGGCTGGAAGAGCCGCCGGGTCACCGGCCAGGTCGCCGGCGAAGCCGTCGTCAACGGCCTCATCGGGGGCGCCCTCGGCATCGGGCTCGGGCTCGGCGCCGCCTACCTGATCACGGCCATCAGCCCCACCCTCACCGCGCAGCTCGGCGGCGGTGGCGGCGCGCGCGGCGGCAGCCGGGCGGGCGGCTTCGGTGGCGGCGGCGGTGGCGGCTTCGGCGGCGCCCGCCGCACCGCGGCCAAGGCCCTGGACGTCGCGCTCACCGCGCCCGTCTCCCTGTCCACCATCGGCCTCGCCGTCGCCCTCGCGGTGGCGGGCGGCCTGATCGCGGGCGGCTTCGGCGGCTGGCGCGCGTCCCGGCTGCGCCCGGCGGACGCCCTGCGCCGCGTCGAGTAGGCCGGTCGGGCGGGCCCTGCCCCTGCACGGCCCGCCCGACCTCCCCCGGTCGACGACCGGCCCCGCGCACTGCCGAACGTACGAGAGGAACCCACGCACGATGTACCAACTCACCGGTGTCACCAAGAACTACCGGCGCGGCAAGGACACCGTCGCCGCGCTCGCCGGGGTCGACCTGACCATCGAGGACGGCGGCAGGCTCGTCATCCAGGGCCCCACCGGAGGCGGGAAGTCCACGCTGCTCCAGATGCTCGGCGGCCTGGACCGGCCCACCGCCGGCTCCGTCGTGCTGGACGGCCAGGACCTGGCGGCCCTGTCGGAGGCCCGGCTGACGCGGGTCCGGGCGCAGAACATCGGCTTCGTCTTCCAGTCCTTCAACCTCATCCCCACCCTCACCGCGCAGGAGAACGTCGAGACGGCGCTCGTCCCGCTCGGCCTCAAGGCGAAGGCCCGGCGCGAACAGGCCGCCGAGGCGCTGGACTCGGTCGGCCTGGCCGAGCGCATGGGCCACCTGCCCGGCGAGCTCTCCGGCGGCCAGCAGCAGCGCGTCGCCATCGCCCGGGCCCTGGTGAAGAAGCCGAAGGTGCTGCTCGCCGACGAGCCGACCGGAAACCTCGACGAGTCCACCCGGGACGAGGTGATGGACCTGCTGGAGGGTCTCTGGAAGGAGCACGGCCTGACCTTCGTCATGGTCACCCACGACAGCGCGCTCGCGAAGCGGGCGCCGCGGCTGGCGACGATCCGGCGGGGTCGGGTCACGGTGACCGAGAACGTCTGATCGCGCCCGAAAAGCCTTGGCGGCCCCTCGCGGGCCGGAGCTACGGTCGCCGCATGACCGAACCCCTGCACGAATCCCCGCACGAGCCCCCGCACGAGCCCGCGCCCGCCGTCTTCACCCTCGCCGTCCCTCCCACCGACGACGAAGTCGCGGGCTGGGTGGACCTCTTGGGCGCCGTCCACGCCGCCGACCTGCCCGGGGTGCCCGCGCCCGGCCCGGTGGAGGTCGGCGGGCGGCTGCGGGTCCCCTCGATCCGGGGGCGCTCCGTGCAGTGGGCGGTCCGCGGCGCGGACGGCGGGCTCGACGGGGCCGCCGCGCTGTTGCTCTTCACAGACGAGGGCAACACGCACGGCGCGTACCTGGACGTGCTCGCGGTCCGCCCCCGCGCCCGCGGCCGGGGCCTCGGGCGCGCCCTGTGGGAGGCGGTGCGGGCCGAACTCCTCGCGCAGGAGCGCACGTCGGTGGCCTCCAGCATCGAACCGGGCACACCGGCGGCCGAGTTCGCGGCCCGGATCGGCTTCGAGAACGTCCTGCCGATGGGCTGGCACGTGCAGCGGGTATCCGCCGAGCCGACGGCGGTCGCCGAGGGCGATGCGGGCTACCGGCTGGTGAGTTGGAGCGGTGAGACCCCGGACGCCTGGGCCGGGGCCTCGGCCGTCGCGCACGGCGCGATGGAGGACGCGCCGATGGGGGAGCTGGACGAGCGGCCCCCGAACTGGACCGGGGAGCGGGTGCGCCAGGCGCAGCGGCTGGTCGTGGACCGGGGCGGGGTGATCCTCTCGGTGGCCGCGCTGACCGCGTCCGGCGAGATGGCGGCCTACACGGAGGTGGTCCTCGCCGATCCGGCGGACACCCGGGCCATGCAGTACGACACGGTCGTCGTCCCCGCCCACCGGGGCCGGGGCCTGGGGCGGCTGGTCAAGCGGCGGATGCTGGCGGACGTGGCGGCGGCGTACCCCGGGGTGCGGGAGATCGCGACGACGGTCGCGGACGAGAACGGGCCGATGATCGCCGTGAACGAGGCCCTGGGCTACCGGCGCGAGCGCGCCGTGGCCCTCTTCCAGCTCAAGCTCTAGCTCAGGCTCCAGCTCTAGCTCTGGTTCTGTGCCGGCGAGGAGGAGGTGGACGACGGCGCGGGCGCGGCCCAGGAGCCGAGCAGGCGCAGCGCGTCCGCCGAGGCCGATCCCGGCTCCGCGTGGTAGGTGACCAGCGACTGCACCGGATTGTCCGGGAAGGTCAAGGTCTCGAAGGAGAGGGTCAGCGGTCCCACGACCGGGTGCCGCAGCTCCTTCGTGCCGTGCGACTTGTCGTGCACGGTGTGCTCCGCCCACAGCTGGCGGAACTCGGCGTTCTTCACGGAGAGTTCGCCGACGAGCGCGGACAGCTGCGGGTCGTCGGGGTACTGGCCCGCGTACAGCCGCAGGTTGCTGACCACCTCGCAGGCCCGGCAGTCCCACGCGTCGTACAGCTGCGCGGTCGCCGGGTCGAGGAAGACCATCCGCACCAGGTTCCGCTCCTGGGGCGCCAGCGCGCCGAAGTCCCCGAAGACGGCCGCCGCCATCCTGTTCCAGCCCACGACGTCCTGGCGCCGGCCGAGGATGTAGGCCGGTACGCCGTCCAGCGCGTCCAGCAGGTGCAGCAGCTCCGGCCGGACCTTCTCGGGGCGGTGGCTCTGGCTCTGGCGGCGCTTGCGCGCCTTGGGCCGGGCCAGGTGCGTCAGGTGCGTGTACTGGGTGTCGTCCAGCCGCAGGGCGCGGGCGAGGGCGTCGAGGACCTCGGCCGACACGTTCTGTCCCTGGCCCTGCTCCAGCCGCGTGTAGTAGGCCACGGAGACCCCGGCCAGCTGGGCCAGCTCCTCGCGGCGCAGCCCCGGGACGCGGCGGTGGCGCCCGTAATCGGGCAGGCCCACGTCCTCCGGGCGCAGCCGTGCGCGGCGGGAGCGCAGGAACTCGCCGAGTTCGGTGCGCAGGTCGCTCCGCCGGTCGGGTCGCTGGTCGTCGGCCTGGTCCATCCGTCCAGTATCCCCGGGTCGGGGGCGGGAGGGAGGTCGGGAGCCTGACCCCGCCAGGGGTAGGTTCGCCAGTCCTAGCTCCGACAGGGGTCTGGGTGCGCGGCCGGATGCGAGGCATCGTTTCTCCTGCACCACCCCACACCCCCGGAGCACCGTCCAAGGAGTCCTTCCCGTGTCGCACCCCACCGCTGCCGTGTCCGCCCCCACCCGGGTCGCCGCCTACGCGGCCCCTTCGCCCAAGGCCCCGCTGGAGCGCACCACCGTGCCGCGCCGCCCGGTCGGCGAACACGACGTCCTCATCGAGATCAAGTACTCCGGGATCTGCCACTCGGACATCCACCAGGCCCGCGACGGCTGGGGCGAGGGCATCTTCCCGATGGTCCCGGGCCACGAGATCGCGGGCATCGTGACCGCGACCGGCGCCGGCGTGACGAAGTTCGCCGTCGGCGACCGGGTGGGCGTCGGCTGCTTCGTCGACTCCTGCGGCGAGTGCGCGAACTGCGTACAGGGCCAGGACCAGTTCTGCGAGCGCGGTGCGACCGGCACCTACAACGCGCTCGGCACCGACGGCGAGCCGACGTACGGCGGTTACTCCACCCACATCGTGGTCGCCGAGAGCCACACCCTGCGCATCCCGGACGGCATCGCCCTCGACGTGGCGGCGCCGCTGCTGTGCGCGGGCATCACCCTCTACTCGCCGCTCAAGCGCTGGGGCGCCGGCCCGGGCAAGAAGGTCGCCATCGTCGGCCTGGGCGGTCTCGGGCACATGGGCGTCAAGATCGCCGCGGCGCTGGGGGCCGAGGTGACCGTCCTGTCGCAGACCCTGCGCAAGAAGGCGGACGGCCTGGAGCTCGGCGCCGCGTACTTCCACGCGACGAACGACCCGGCGACCTTCACGGAGCTGGCGGGCACCTTCGACCTCATCGTCTCGACGGTCTCGGCCCCGCTGGACCTGGGCGCGTACCTCGGCCTGCTGAAGGTGGAGGGCGCGCTGGTGAACGTCGGCGCCCCCGAGGAGCCGGTCTCGCTCAACCTGTTCTCCGTCATCGGCGGCAACAAGACGCTGGCCGGTTCGATGATCGGCGGGATCCCGCAGACCCAGGAAATGCTCGACTTCTGCGCGGCGCACGGCCTGGGCGCGGAGATCGAGCTGATCGGCGCGGACCAGATCAACGAGGCGTACGGCCGGGTCGAGGCGAGCGACGTCCGCTACCGCTTCGTCATCGACGCGTCGACGATCTGACGTCGTAGATCGACGGGCGGCCCTCGCGAAGCTGGGGGAGGATGTCCTCAATGCCCCATTCAGTCGGGGCAGTCGAGGATGTGATGGACAGTGGTACTGCAGTGGACCGACGCGTTGGACGAGCTTCCGGAGACCGGCTCGGGGGTGTTGGGGGCGGTGGCCGGCCGCTACGCGAGGGGGCCCGGTTCGGACTTCTGGGTGGTGTTGCCGATGCGGTTCCTCGCACACCACGTGAGCGAGCCGGACGGCCGCGAGTTCCGTGACTGCTTCGTGGACCGGGGGGCCGTGATCCGCTTCCCCTACGCGGGGGTCGGCCCGGACCCGGAGGGCGTCACCCACTGGGCCTACCTCCCCGCCCTCCCGGGCACGGCCTTCAACCACCTCGTGGGCCACTCGGTGGCCCCCTCCCTCCAGGCGGCCTTCGGCCTCCTGTGACGGGGGCGGGGCGCCGTGCCTCGCGGCCGGCGCCCCGCCGGGTCGAAGGAGCGGGCGCTCAGGCGTCCGTCGACGGCGGCTTCGCCACGCCGATCGGGCAGGAGACGCCCGTGCCGCCGATGCCGCAGTAGCCCGCGGGGTTCTTGTCCAGGTACTGCTGGTGGTACGGCTCCGCGGGCCAGAACGGGCGGTCGGCGGCCGGCAGGACGGCCGTGGTGATCGCGCCGTAGCGGGACGCGGTCAGCTCCTGCTGGTAGGCGTCGCGGGAGGCTTCCGCGACGGCCTGGTGGGCGGGGGAGTGGGTGTAGGCCGCGGAGCGGTACTGGGTGCCCACGTCATTGCCCTGGCGGAAGCCCTGGGTGGGGTCGTGGCTCTCCCAGAACACCTTCAGCAGCGACTCGTACGGGAGCACGGCCGGGTCGAAGACGACGCGGACGACCTCGGTGTGGCCGGTGCCGCCCGAGCAGACCTCCTCGTACGACGGGTTCTGGGTGGATCCGCCCTGGTAGCCGACCAGCGTGGTCCACACGCCCGGGGTCTGCCAGAAGATGCGCTCCGCGCCCCAGAAACAGCCCAGCCCGAAGTCCGCGACCTCCAGGTGGGCCGGGTAGGGACCGGCCAGCGGGTTGCCGAGCACCGTGTGGCGGGACGGCAGGTCGAACTGGGGGGTGGGGCGGCCCTTGAGGGCCTGCTCGGGAGTGGGGAGTTCGGGGGTGCGGCGGTAACTGAACACAGGGGCCTCCTCGGCGGCGGTCGCACAGGGCACAACAGGGCGGGGCGGGCCGGGATTCCCTCCCACCTGGAAGGATCCGGCCCGCCCCGCCCCGGAGCGCGACGCCTCAGGCGCCCGGCGTCACCTGGCCGACGCTGTAGTCGCGCGCCTTGAGGTAGCGGGCCGCGGGGTCGCCCGAGTAGGTCCACGGCGCCGTGCCGATGTAGCCGTCGACGTGGCGGAACTGCTCGATCGCCTCCGGGTAGCGGTCCTGCCAGTACAGGAACCACGCCAGCATGTGCCGCAGGCGCAGCGCCCGCCGGTCGTCCGGGGCGGCGGCCGCGAGGTCCGCCAGCGCCGCCGTCGCGGCGGCGACGACCTCCGGCTCCTTGAAGTAGACGTCCGGGTCGAGGTCGTCCTCGTGCGTCTCCTGCTCGAAGTACGCGTACAGCGGCAGCAGGGTCAGCAGGTCGCCGGGCCCGCCGAGCGCGGCCGCCTCCCGCGCGTAGGCCATGGCCTCCTCGTGCGAGCCGTGCCACTTGGCGCACCAGTACTGCAGCGAGCGCACGTGCGCCGACAGGTTCTTCGGGTCCCGCTTGACGATCTCCGCGGAGAGCGCGCGGTAGCGCTCGTTGGAGTAGCCCAGGCCCAGCGCGACCGGCTGTTCCAGGATGTACGGGGTGGGGTCCGCCGGGTCGGCGAGCGCCTGCGCCTCCTCGACCAGGACCTGCGCCTTGCGCTGGAGCTCGTGGAAGACGCGGAACTGCTCCCGCGAGGTCTGGTTGGCCCGCAGCGCGCCCCGCACGTTCGAGGCGACGGTGAGCGCCGAGTCCGCGTCGATCGCGGCGGCGGTCGGGTCGGCGGGCCGGGCCGCGCGCCAGGCGCGCAGCCAGCCGTCGTCCTCCGCGGCCTCCTCGCCCAGGACGTAGACGCGCGTGTAGCGCTCCTCCCAGTTCCGGCCCGCGGCCTCGACCCAGGCCGCGCCCGCCTGCCAGTCACCGGAGCGGACGGCGGCCAGGACGACGCCGTGCTCGGCGGGTACGGGCCCCGAGTGCTCGGTGTCGAGGCGGTCGCCCGGCAGGAAGCCCTGGTCGACCGAGCGGCCCGCCACGCGGGCGCCGATGGCCTCGACCTCGGCGGTCAGCCGCTTGGCCTTGCGGATGTAGTAGACGCCGCGCAGCACGTAGCCGGCGACGGCGAGGAGGGCGAGCCCCAGTACGCCGAAGAAGATCATCATGCCTGTGCCAGCTTTCGCAGCGGTGCGGTGTCGCCCTGGTCGGCCACGGCCGCGTCCAGGGCGGCGTCCAGTTCGTCCTGGAAGCCTTCGGAGGTGTAGCCCAGCGACGCGGAGTCCGACCACGACAGCTGCCAGCGGGCCGCGCCGCGGGCCGTCAGTTCCACCGTGACCAGCTGGTTCAGCGCGCGCCGCAGCCCCGGGCGGGCGAACTCGCGGGCGGCGCGACCGGTGGCCGCCGCCGCTTCCTCGGACTTCGGCAGCCGGTCCGCGAGCCGCCACAGGGCGGCCGGGTCGGTGTCGATCAGGTCCAGGAAGTCGCCCAGGTCGCCCTGGGTCCCGGGGCGCTCGGCGGCCACGGCCGCGCGGATGTCCTCGGCGCCCTGGGCGACGTAGAGGCTCATGCTCTCGTGCACCAGGTCGGACCAGTCGGCGCGGCGCAGGCCGAGCGCCTCGGACGTGAGGACCTCGTGCTCCAGCGCGGCGAAGGCGCCGCCCGCGGAGACCAGCACGTCCAGCGCGGGACGGGTGGCGGCGGCGCCGCGGCCGTCGTCCGGCAGGGCCTCGATCCGGGCCACCCGGTCCGCGATGGGCGGGTGCGAGTCGTAGGGGGAGGCGGGGCGCTCGGGCAGCTCCTCGCGCATGTGCGCCAGCTCCTCCTCGCGGGCGCCGAGCAGCTCGCCGAAGCCGCCGAAGACCTGGCCGGGGGCGGGCAGCAGGCCCGCGCCGACGCCGAGGGTGGCGTAGGAGTCCATGTAGAAGGAGTGCGCGGAGACCAGCGCGGGCAGCTCGCGCAGCGCGGACGCGTAGGCGTCGCGGCCGGCGATCCGGGCCGCGGCGAGGTCGGCGGCGTACTCCTGGCGGCGGAAGCCGGAGAGGGTGGCCCGCATGAAGAAGGAGCCGTAGGCGGTGTAGATCTTGGCCATCGAGCGGTACATGACGCCCGAACCGGAGGTGTTGACCTCCTTGGCCTTCTTGCCCTTGGCGATCCGCTTGCCGGCCTGCTTCTCCTGCTTGGCGCGCTCCTTGGCGACCGTGTTGTCCGCCCGCTCGTGGAAGTGCGCGATGGTCCGGCCGATCTGGGCCTTGCCGCGCACGATCAGCGGGGTGAAGCGGGTGTCGGCGTTGCTGTAGTGGCCGAGCTCGTGCGCCAGGACGGCGCGCAGCTGCATCTCGTCGAGCCCCGTCATCAGCGGCAGCCCGATGTACATGCGGCGCGGGCCGGGCAGCAGGCCGAGCAGCCGCGGGTCCTCGCTGACGGCCGCGTTGACCTCGTCGGTCAGCACGATCTCGTCCGGTGCGCGGGTGCCGACGGCGGCGGCCAGCTCGCGGACCATGGCCCACAGGTGCGGTTCCTGCTGCTCGGTGGGGCGCAGGCCCGCCATGGGCTCGGCCTTGGGCGTGCGGAGCATGAACATGCCGCGCACGACCGGGAAGGCGAGGACCAGGCTGACGATGACGAGCTTGGCGACGACCGGGCCGTGTCCGCCCGAGGCGATCACGGCGTAGTCGATGCCCGCCAGGACGGCGAGCAGGACGAAGCCGAGCAGATAGAAGCCGGACAGGAGTACGAGCGCGCGCAATGCGCGCAGCGAAGCGCCCATTTGGAAGGATCCCCCCACGGGATGTGACGTGTGCGTCAGGTGATGTGACCGGTGTGTGCGGGGCGGTGGGTGCGGTGCGCAGTGTTCGGCGCGGGCACCGCGGGCGCCCCAAGAGAGAGCAAAGTATGCAGGGTCCGTCGACCGGGGGGCGGCGCCGGGGTGCCCCAGGAGCCTCTCAGGCCCCAGGGGTCCCACAGGCCCCGCGGTCCCTCAGGTCCGTGAGCCGTACGCCGCGCGCCCGCGCGCGTGGTCGAAGGCGGCCGACGCACCCGCGTCGTCCTGCGACCAGGGGGCGGCGCCGCAGTAGGGGCCGATCCGCCGGAACTGCTCCAGCGCCTCCCGGTCCATCCCCGCGGCCAGCAGGTGGTGGGCGAGCTTGTGGCGCAGGCGCGCCAGGCCCTCGTGGGTCTCCGGCACGGCGTCCAGGCGCCGGGCCACGTCCTCCAACCGAGCCTTGACGTGCTTGTCCGCCCGGTTCCCGCGCTGCCCGCCGCGCTTCTCGACCTCGTCGAGGGCGTGCAGGTACAGCCCCGCCAGGGTGCTTCCGGCGGGCGAGGCCCCCACCGCGCGCACGGCGAAGTCGAACATCAGCGTGTCGGAGCCGAACCACTTGGCGCACCAGTACTGCAGCGCCTGCCAGTGCGCGGGCCCGTGGTGCGGGGCGCGCAGCTGGAGATTGCGCCACAGCTCGGCGAACTGGCTGTGCGAGTACTGCATCCCGCGCGCCGCCGTGACCATCACGACCCAGGGGCCCGGGTCGTGCGGGGCGCGGTCCGCGGCCTGCTGGGCCGCGGCCATGGCGGCCGGGAGCAGCTCCTTGAACTGCCGCATCCGCTCGGCCGGGACCTTGTTCGCGTACTCGGCGCCGCGGATCTCCCAGGCGCGGTGCAGGAGCACCTGGGCGTACACGGTGCCCGCGTCGCCGTTGTCGGGCTGGGCGCCGCGCCAGTCGTTCAGCCAGCGGTCGTCGCTCTCGGCGATCTTGATGAGCAGCTCGATCCGCGACCACCGCTCGTCCCAGTCCTGCCCGGCGGCCTCGCAGTACGCGGCGGCCACCCGCCAGTCCCCGTCCCAGGCCGCGTCGGCGACCTCCTGGGCCCGCTCCCGCGCGCCGGGATCGAGGACGGGGCCGCTGCGGCTGGGGTCGAGCTGGTCGCGCGGGACGAGGCCGAAGGCGGCCGGGTCGAACCGCGTGCGTATCCAGCGCTCGGCCCGTGGGCCGGCGGGCTTGCCCTTGGTGCGGGCGAGGTACACGACGACACCGAGCGGGACGAGGAGCATGAGGAGGACGAGTACGAGGGTCACGGCCGGATCATGCGGCCTGAACTGCGCTTATGGCAACCTTATAAGCGCAGGTCGATTCGGTGCGGGTCAGTGCGGCAGGGTCGCCGGGGAGCCGCCGTTCGCCTCGTAGCCCGCCACGGCCAGCGCCCGGTACACCGCGTAGTGCGCCGCCGGATCCGCGCTGTGCGACCAGGGCAGCGCGCCGACGTACCCGTCGACGTGGCGCAGTTGCTCCATCGCCTCGGCCCACCGCTCGCCGTTGACCAGGAACAGGATCAGCAGGTGGCGCACGTGCGCCAGCATCGGATCGTCGGCGCGGGCCGAGTGCACGGCGTACAGCGCGCCCTCCACGGCCCGGGTGACCACCGCGCTCTGGTAGAAGCTCTGCACGGTCGTGAACTCCGGCAGGTGCTCGTACACCGCGAACAGCGGCAGCGCGGCGAGCAGGGACCCCTGCGGGGCGCGCGCGGCCGCGGCGTGCGTGAAGGCGTCGGCCTTCTCGCGGGAGCCGTGCCACTTCTCGCACCAGTAGTGCAGCGCCGCCAGGTGCGCGCCCATGTGCTGCGGCGCCCGGTCGATGATCTTCGCCCACAGGGCGTCGAACTCGGCCTCGGAATAGCCCAGTCCGCGGGCGACGGCCAGCTCGGTGATGTACGGGACGGGGTCGCCGGGAGCCAGCAGCGCGCTGCCTGCGACCGCCGTACGGGCCTCCTCCAGGATGATCCTGTGGTCCGTCGAACCCACGCCGCCCGACTGCCGCCACGCCTGCTGGACCAGCAGCTCGGCGTGCACCTGCGCGCCGCCCGCGTCCTTCGGGGCCTCCAGCCGCCACGCCTTCAACCACGGCGCACCGACGCCCGGCCGCTGCGCGAGGTCCAGCGCGGCCGCCCCGGCGAAGGCCTGCACGCGCTGCCAGCGCACCTCGCCGTCGCGCGGGGTGCCGGCGAGCAGCATGGACGCCGCCTGCCACTGGCCGCTGCGCTCGACGTTGCCGAGGGCGTCCATCAGGTCCTGGTCGGGTCCGGGGACGCGGATGTCGAGCTGCTCCTGCCGGGCGAAGCCGTAGTCGTCGGGGTCGGCGGCGTCGGGGTTGCCGGGCGCGACGAGGCGGATGCCGGAGCGCCGGCGCCGCACGTACGGCCCGACGACGGCGATGAGCATGCCGATCGCGATCAGGAACCACAGAATCTCCATGCACCAAGCGAACCAGACGCACGCCCCCGGACGCGAACGAGGGGTGCCCGGACCACCGGCCGCTCCACCCCGCGGAGCCCTTAGGCTCTGCTCATGAGCGACGACAGCCACGAGCACCAGAGCTTCGAAACCCGCGCCATCCACGCGGGGAACAAGGCGGACCCCCTGACCGGCGCGGTCGTGCCCCCGATCTACCAGGTCTCCACGTACAAGCAGGACGGCGTCGGCGGCCTGCGCGGCGGCTACGAGTACAGCCGCAGCGCGAACCCGACCCGTACCGCCCTGGAGGAGAACCTGGCGGCGCTGGAAGGCGGCCGCCGCGGCCTCGCCTTCGCCTCGGGCCTGGCGGCCGAGGACTGCCTGCTGCGCACGCTGCTCTCGCCGGGCGACCACGTGGTCATCCCGAACGACGCGTACGGCGGCACCTTCCGCCTCTTCGCCAAGGTCGTCTCCCGCTGGGGCGTCGACTGGTCGGTGGCCGACACCTCCGACGCGGCCGCGGTCCAGGCGGCCATCACCCCGAAGACCAAGGTCATCTGGGTCGAGACCCCCTCCAACCCGCTGCTCGGCATCACGGACATCGCGATGATCGCCGGCATCGCGCGGGCGGCGGGCGCCAAGCTCGTCGTGGACAACACCTTCGCCTCCCCCTACCTCCAGCAGCCGCTCGCGCTCGGCGCGGACGTGGTCCTGCACTCCCTCACCAAGTACATGGGCGGCCACTCGGACGTCGTCGGCGGTGCGCTGATCACGGCCGACGCGGCCCTCGGCGAGGAACTGGCCTACCACCAGAACGCGATGGGCGCCGTGGCCGGCCCCTTCGACTCCTGGATCGTGCTGCGCGGCATCAAGACGCTGGCCGTCCGCATGGACCGGCACTCGGAGAACGCCACCCGCGTCGCCGACATGCTGACCCGCCACGCGAAGGTCTCCAAGGTCCTGTACCCGGGCCTGCCGGACCACCCGGGCCACGAGATCGCCGCGAAGCAGATGAAGTCCTTCGGCGGCATGATCTCCTTCCAGGTCGTCGGCGGCGAGGAGGCGGCGGTCGAGGTCTGCAACCGCGCCAAGCTCTTCACCCTGGGCGAGTCCCTGGGCGGCGTCGAGTCCCTGATCGAGCACCCGGGCCGGATGACCCACGCCTCGGTGGTGGGCTCGGCCCTGGAGGTCCCGGGCGACCTGGTCCGGCTGTCGGTGGGCATCGAGGCCGCCGACGACCTGATCGCGGACCTGACCCAGGCGCTCGGCTAGACGCCGATCGCACAGCGACCGGGACGCCGGTCGGCGGATCCACCACGACGGACGTGGCTACCAGCCCCGCAGGGGCGGGGCCACGTCCGTCGGCGGTATCTCCCACGGGTGCGTCAGCGAGGCCCACACCGCGAAGGCGACCGCCAGCGCGAACACCACGGCCCACCCCAAGCGGCGCAGCGCCCGGCGCCGCCGCAGCAGCCGCGTGCCCCGGGCGGCCGCGACGGCCGCGAGGTCCACCGGCACCACCGGGTGCGGGCCCTCCAGCAGCCGCCGGACCTCGGCCTCCTTGCGGTCGGGCGCGCCCATCACGCGACCCGTCCGGGCGGGGCCGGATCCGCCGCGGCCGCCGCCCGCAGCGCGGTCATCGCGCGGTGGCACACCGCCCGCACCCGGTCCCCGGGGATCCCGAGCAGCGCGGCCGTCTGTTCCTCGGCCACGCCCTCGTACACGCGCAGGACCACGACGAGACGTTCCTGCGGACTCAGCCGGGCGAGCACCCCCGCGTCCGGCCGCGGGCGCCCGTGATGGCGCCAGGCGGAGCGGGCGAAGGCGGCGCACAGTTCGGCGCGGGTGGCGGCGTACGGGTCGTCCCCGCGCAGCCGGCGCCAGTCCGCGAACGTACGCGCCAGCGCCCCCGACAGCAGCCGCCGCGCCAGCGGCGCCGCGTCCTCCGGCTCGGCGGTCAGCAGGACGGCGACGTGCAGGAGCCGGCCCGCCGCGCCCGCGACGAAGGCCTCGAACTCCGGTCGGGAACGCGCGAGCGAACCGAGTGATCCGGCGAACTCCGCGCGTCCGTACGTCGATTGGTGGTCCACAACCCACATAGTGCGGGCAGTCGGACCACCCCGGTCAAGAGGTCGGACCGCCCTCGGCGACCGCCGCCATGAGTTCCGACAGCGAGAGGTTGAAACGGGTGAGCAGCGAGGTGAACGCCTCGCGCTCCTCCGGCGACCAGCCCTCCGTGACCCGGGACATCAGCTCGCGCCGCGAGGAACGGACCTCCTCCAGTCGCGCCAGCCCGCGCGGGGACAGCGCGAGGACCACCGCGCGCCCGTCCTCCGGGTGCGAGGTGCGCTTGACCAGGCCCGTGTCGACCAGCGGCGCGACCTGGCGGGTCACGGTGGAGGAGTCGATGCCCATGCCGCCCGCGAGCGCCTTGACCCCCATCGGGCCTTCCAGGTCGAGGCGGTTCAGCAGCAGGTACGCGGCGCGGTCCATCGAGTTGCGGGCCTGGCCGACCCCGCCGAGGCGGGTCTGTTCCGCCCGCCGGGCGAAGACCGCCACCTGATGCTGGAGCGCGTCCAGGAGACCCGCCCCGGCGGGCGCGTCCGGCGCCGCAGGGAGGTCGGAATTGGCCGGAGTGGAAGGCATGGCCGTGGGCTCTCTTCGCATGGGGGCCGACAAGGATGGGGGACAGAGTACGCGGCTGCGCTGCGGCTCGTACGCCTCGTGCGAGAACTGGTACGGCGGGCCGGGGACCGGATTGCGCGACCTTCCGCACCGGTCTCGGATGGCGAGATTTCGCCCCCGCCCCGGATCCGGGGCGGCCGGCGTCCGCCCCGCGGACGGCCCGCGCCGGGCTCCCGCACAACTGCGAGACTTGGGGCCATGAACTACCGCGTGCCGGAGCCCGTCCCCCAGGTCATCCTCGACGACGTCCGGGGGGCCCAGAAGATGCTGTCCGGCGTCTCGCGGGTGACCGCCATGGAAGGCAGCCGGTACCTCACCTCGCTGATCGGGGCCCCGGTCCACTTCAAGTGCGAGAACCTCCAGCGCACCGGCTCCTTCAAGCTGCGCGGGGCCTACGTCCGCATCTCCGGCCTGCGCCCCGAACAGCGCGCCGCCGGCGTCGTGGCGGCCAGCGCCGGCAACCACGCGCAGGGCGTCGCCCTCGCCTCCTCGCTGCTCGGCGTCCGCTCCACCGTGTTCATGCCGGTCGGCGCCCCGCTGCCCAAGGTCGCCGCGACCCGCGAGTACGGCGCCGAGGTGCGCATGTACGGGCAGGTCGTCGACGAGACCCTCGCGGCCGCCCAGGACTACGCGGACCGCACCGGCGCCGTCTTCATCCACCCCTTCGACCACCGCGACGTCATCGCCGGCCAGGGCACGGTGGGCCTGGAGATCCTGGAGCAGTGCCCCGAGGTCCGCACGATCGTCGTCGGCATCGGCGGCGGCGGCCTGGCCGCGGGCATCGCGGTCGCCGTCAAGGCGCTGCGCCCCGACGTGCGGGTCGTCGGCGTCCAGGCGGCGGGCGCGGCCGCCTATCCGCCCTCGCTCAAGGTCGGCCACCCGGTCTCCGTCGCGTCCCCCAACACGATGGCCGACGGCATCAAGGTGGGGCGCCCGGGCGACGTCCCCTTCAACATCATCGCCGAGCTCCTCGACGACGTGCGCACGGTGTCGGAGGACGCGCTCTCCAGCGCGCTGCTGCTCTGCATGGAGCGGGCCAAGCTCGTGGTGGAGCCCGCGGGTTGCAGTCCGGTCGCCGCCCTGATGAGCGAGCCCGAGCGGTACGGCGACGGCCCGGTGGTCGCCGTGCTGTCCGGCGGCAACGTGGACCCGCTGCTGCTCCAGCGGATCCTGCGGCACGGCATGGCGGCCGCGGGGCGGTACCTGTCGCTGCGGCTGCGCGTGGCGGACCGGCCGGGGGCGCTGGCCGGTCTGCTGGGGGTGTTGTCAGTGGTGGATGCGAACGTGTTGGACGTGAGCCACGTACGGACCGATCCGCGGCTCGGGCTCACGGAGGTGGAGGTGGAGCTGCACCTGGAGACCAAGGGGCCGGAGCACTGCGCGGAGGTCGCGCGGACGCTGCACGGCGCGGGGTACAAGGTCATGTCCTGAGCGGCGATCACACGGGTCGTCCGATCGTTCCTCCCTTCCATCCCTCCATACGGCTGCGCATCGCGATATGACGCGATAGCGTGTGCCCGGTCTCCGCGGGGTCACCCGTTCGGCCGGGCGAGGTCGGCCTGGCAACCATAAGATTTGCGTAGGAAACATCCTTTTTGCTAGGAGAATCCATATGCCAGGCGCCATCTACGCCGAAGGTCTGGTCAAGACCTTCGGCGACGTACGGGCTCTGGACGGGGTGGACCTCGATGTCCCCGAAGGCACCGTCCTGGGCCTGCTCGGCCCCAACGGGGCGGGCAAGACCACCACCGTGCGCGTCCTGACCACCCTCCTCCAGCCCGACAGCGGCAAGGCCGTCGTCGCCGGCATCGACGTCCTCAAACACCCCAACGAGGTGCGCCGCGCGATCGGCCTGTCCGGTCAGTTCGCCGCGGTCGACGAGTACCTCACCGGCCGCGAGAACCTCCAGATGGTCGGCCAGCTCTACCAGATGAGCGGCAGGGCCGCGAAGGCGCGGGCCGCCGAACTGCTCGAACGCTTCAACCTCGGCGACGCCGCGGACCGCACCGCCAAGACCTACTCCGGCGGCATGCGCCGGCGCCTCGACCTCGCGGCCGCCCTGGTCGTCAGCCCGCCCGTGATGTTCATGGACGAGCCGACCACCGGCCTGGACCCGCGCAACCGCCAGCAGCTGTGGGGGATCATCCAGGAGCTCGTGGCGGGCGGCACCACCCTGCTGCTCACCACCCAGTACCTCGAGGAGGCCGACCACCTCGCCCACGACATCTGCGTGGTCGACCACGGCCGGGTCATCGCCCGCGGCACCTCCGACCAGCTCAAGGCGCGGACCGGCGGCGAGCGCGTCGAGGTGGTCGTGCACGAGCGCGAGCACATCGCCACCGCCCGCGAGGTCCTCGCCGCCTTCGGCAAGGGCGAGACGACCGTCGAGGAACACACCCGCAAGCTCACCGTGCCCGTCACGGGCGGCGCCAAGCTGCTCGCCGAGGTCATCCGCGAACTGGACGGCCGGGGCATCGAGATCGACGACATCGGCCTGCGCCGCCCGACCCTCGACGACGTCTTCATCTCCCTGACCGGCCACGCCGCCGCGTTGGCGGACGAGGACGACGGGGAGGACCCCGGCGCCGCCAAGGGCGGCCGGGGCAACAGGGGCGGCAAGGCCGCCAAGGCGCAGAAGGAGGAGGCCAGGTGAGCATCACCTCCCGCACGGCGGAGCTGGCCGCGCCGCGCCCCCGCGGCGGCGTCGTCCAGTCGGTCAACGACTCGCTGGTGATCGCAAAGCGCAATTTGATCCGCATGTCCCGGATTCCCGAAATGATTATTTTCGGGGTGATCCAGCCGGTCATGTTCGTGGTGCTGTTCAGCTACGTCTTCGGCGGCTCCATCAGCGTCGGCGGCAACACCTCGCCCGCCGCCTACCGCGAGTTCCTGATGGCCGGCATCTTCGCCCAGACCGTCACCTTCGCCACCGCCGGCGCCGGCGCGGGCATCGCGGACGACATGCACAAGGGCCTCATCGACCGCTTCCGCTCGCTGCCCATGGCGCGCGGCGCGGTGCTCACCGGGCGCACCCTGGCCGACCTCGTGCAGACGGCCCTGACCATCGTGGTGCTGGCGATCGTGGCGGTGATCGTCGGCTGGCGCACCCACGAGAACCTGGGCAAGGTGCTGGCGGGCTTCGCCCTGCTGCTCCTGCTCGGCTACGCCTTCTCCTGGATCGGGGCGCTCATCGGGCTCTCGGTGCGGACCCCGGAGGCGGCCACCTCGGGCGGGCTGATCTGGCTCTTCCCGCTGACCTTCATCTCCAACGCCTTCGTCCCCTCCGACAACATGCCGACCTTCCTGCGGCACATCGCCGAGTGGAACCCCTTCAGCGCGACCGTCCAGGCCGCCCGCACGCTCTTCGGGAACCTGCCGCCCGGCTACGAGGCCCCGGCCGCCTGGCCGATGCAGCACCCGATCCTGGCGTCGATCCTGTGGTCCGTCGTGATCATCGTGGTCTTCCGGACCCTGGCGGTGCGCAAGTACCGCTCGGCGACGGCGTAGGGCGCGGGCGCGGCGCCGGGTGCCCAGGGCCCGGCGCACGCGCGGGGGCCCCCGCCGGAACGTGTCCGGCGGGGGCCCCTCGGCGTGCGCGACCCGGGGGTCAGCCGTTGAACGGCGCCACGGCCAGGATCTTGACCTGGGCCTTCTTGCCGTTCGGCAGTTCGTACTCGGCGTCCTCGCCGATCGCCTTGCCCATCACGCCCGAGCCCAGCGGGGACTGCGGCGAGTACGTCTCGAAGTCCGAGGAGGCGTACTCGCGGGAGGCCAGCAGGAACTCCAGCGTGTCGTCCGGGTCGCCGTCGAAGGCGATCGTCACGAGGGTGCCGGGCGCGACCACGCCGTCGGACGCGGGCGCGGTGCCGACCTTGGCCTTCTCCAGGAGCTGCGTCAGCTGGCGGACGCGCAGCTCCATCTTGCCCTGCTCCTCCTTGGCCGCGTGGTAACCGCCGTTCTCGCGCAGATCGCCCTCCTCGCGGGCGGCTGCGATCTTGACCGCGATCTCCGTGCGTGCGGGACCAGAGAGGTAGTCCAGCTCGGCCTTCAGCTGGTCGTACGCCGCCTGGGTCAGCCAGGTGACGTTCTCGCTCGTCTGGGTCACAGGTGCTCCTCGTCGGTACAGGGGGACTAGGGGGACAACAAAGTCGCCGCCAAAGGGCGAAACCACGAGCCTAACAATTCGGGAAGAAAAGGGGGAGGACACCAGCCGTGTGAACTGCGTCAGGGCCCGGGAGCACGGCCCTGCGGCCGCCCCATGATCACCCGTACGGCGGCCCGTACGACCGCGGCGGGCACATCCCCTAGTGCTGGTCGCCCCCGGCCGGCTGGCAGCCGATCAGCTCGATCATCGTGGCGCGTCCGGTGGTCTTCAGCGTGAGCATCTGGTCGATCCGGCTCGACGCCTGGTCGAAGGTGTAGTCCGCCCGACCGACCTCACCGTGCTGCTTGTCCTGCGAGCTGAGCGTGCAGACCCCGGTGACGGAGGCGTCCTTGCGGACCTCCAGGTGCACCTGCACCTCGGAGTCCGAGACCACCTGGAACTTGATGATCTCCCCGCTGACGCTCTGCCCGCCGACGTAGTCCCAGCCGATCCAGCCGACCACGCCCAGCAGCACCGCCCCGAGCACCCCGCCCACGATCTTGAGCTTGCGGTCGGTCCGCTCGTCCGCCGACCGGCCGTACCGGCCCTCGGGCAGTCCCTCGCGCACCGCGCTCATGATCGTTCCTCTCGCAAGGGTTTGCCGGGGCTGCCCCGCCCCCGGAATTTTCGGTCCCCTGATTCGGTCACTATAGAAGCCCTCACCCTGACGAATCACAGAGGATCCTGTCTTGACCGAGCAGCTTCGACTGATGGCCGTCCACGCACACCCCGACGACGAGTCGAGCAAGGGCGCGGCCACCATGGCCAAGTACGTGTCCGAAGGGGTGCCCGTGCTGGTCGTGACCTGCACCGGGGGCGAGCGCGGCTCGGTCCTGAACCCCAAGCTCCAGGGCGACAAGTACATCGAGGAGCACATCCACGAGGTGCGCGCCAAGGAGATGGACGAGGCCCGCGAGATCCTCGGCGTCGAGCAGGAATGGCTCGGCTACGTCGACTCCGGCCTGCCCGAGGGCGACCCGCTGCCGCCGCTGCCCGAGGGCTGCTTCGCGCTCGCGGACGTCGACGAGGCCGCCGGCGAGCTGGTGAAGAAGATCCGCGGCTTCCGGCCGCAGGTCATCACCACCTACGACGAGAACGGCGGCTACCCGCACCCCGACCACATCATGACCCACCAGATCTCCATGGTGGCCTTCGAGGGCGCGGCCGACACCGAGAAGTACCCCGAGGACGAGTTCGGACCGGCGTACCAGCCGCTCAAGCTCTACTACAACCAGGGCTTCAACAAGCCGCGCACCGTCGCCCTGCACGAGGCGCTCCTCGCGCGCGGCATGGAGTCCCCCTACGGGGAGTGGTTGGAGCGCTGGAAGGAGTTCGAGCGCACCGAGCGCACGCTGACCACGCACGTGCCGTGCGCGGAGTTCTTCGAGATCCGCGACAAGGCCCTCATCGCGCACGCCACGCAGATCGACCCGGACGGCGGCTGGTTCCGCGTGCCCATGGACGTCCAGAAGGAGGTCTGGCCCACGGAGGAGTACGAGCTGGCGAAGTCGCTCGTCGACACTTCCCTCCCCGAGTCCGACCTCTTCGCGGGCATCCGGGAGAATGCGTAGCTATGAGCGCTACGCAGGCAGCACTGACCCAGCTCCTCCCGCTGGCGGGTGACACCTTCGACAAGAACAAGGTGACCCCCGGCCTCCTCGGCTTCATCGTGTTCGCGGCCCTCGCCGTCGGCGTGTGGTTCCTGATGAAGTCGATGAACCGGCACATGGGGCGGGTCAGCTTCGAAGAGGCCCCCGACCCCGCCGCGGCCGGACCCGCCACCACGGCGACCGAGGCCCCGCGGGCCTCCTAGGCACCCCGCGTGCCCGCCGCACCGCCCCGCAAGGGGCGGGCGGCGGGTTCCGCGCGCCCGCGCGAAGCGCCCCGCGGCTACGCCGACGGCGCCGGGACCGCGACGCCCATGATCTCCCGCGAGTGCCGGTCCGGGACCATCGACAGCCGCCACGCCTGCCAGCCCTCCGCCGGGTCCACCCCGCGCGCCAGGATCAGCCCGTACGGCTCCAGGCAGTCCTCCAGCTTCCCGTCCCGCGCCGGGTGCGGCTCCGCCACCAGGGCGGCCAGCTCCGCGCGGGCATCCGCCAAGCCCTCGGGGCCCGGGGTCGCGTACGCCAGCATCGTGCACCGCAGGAAGCGCGCCCAGTCCCCGCCGCGCAGGTCCCCGTACGAGGCGAACAGCCGCCCCGCCTCCTCGCACAGCCCGACCGCCTGGGCCAGGCGCCCGTTGCCCGCGTCCACCACGGCCAGCTCCAGGCAGGTCCAGCCCTCCCCGTGGGCCAGCCCGATCCGCCGGAAGTCCGCCCGGGCGTCCACCAGCAGCTGCCGGGCGAAGCCGGAGTTGCGCAGGTTGCCGGTCTGGGCCGCGCGCTGGTCCCGGGTCACCCGCCCCGAATGGTGGCGCGCGCACGCCAGCCCGTACACGTCCCGCATCCGCGAGAACATAGTCCGCGCCCGCTCCAGCTCGCGCACCGCCGGATCCCGCTCCCCGTTCTCCTCCAGCGCCTGCCCCAGGTAGTACAGCGTCCACGCCTCGCCGCGCGCGTCCTCCGCCTCCCGGTGCCGGGCCAGCGCCTCGCGCAACTGCCCGACCGCCGTCGCCGGATCGCCGTCCACCACCCGGGCCCGCCCGAGCTGCGTCAGCGCCCACGCCTCGCCGCGGCCGTCGTGCGTGCGCCCGTACAGCTCCAGCGCCAGGCGCAGCTCCGCCTCCGCGCGCGGCACGTCGTCCATCCGCAGGCACACCTGCCCGAGCTGGAAGTGCGCCCACGCCTCGCCGTGCACGCTCTCGTTCTCCCGGTGCAGCACGAGCGAGCGCTCCAGCAGCGCCAGCGCCTCGGCCAGGTGCGCCCGGTCGCGCTCCACCGCGGCCAACGCGTGCAGCGCCCACGCGCGGTCGCCCGCCAGCTCCGGCGGCTCCTGGAGCGCGATCGCCTGCCGGATCCGCGCCGCGGCCTCCGGGAGGTTCCCCTGGTGGTGCAGCGTGATCCCCAGCGAGACCAGCGCCATCGCCGCGCCCGCCTCCTGGTGCGCCTCCATGTACTGGTCCACCACCGACGTCAGCGTCGTGCGCGCCTTGTCCAGCTCACCGAGCTGGCGGGCCGCGATGCCCGTGCGCCACTGCACCGAGCGCACCAGCCGGCCCTGGTTCACCGCCTGCGCCAGCTCGTTGATCTCGCCCAGCCGGTAGAGGTCCCCGCGCAGCAGGCAGAAGTCGCACAGCGCCCCCAGCAGGTCCAGCACCGCCTGCTGGTCCACCCCCTCCGACTGCCGCAGCGCCGAGGTGATGAAGCTCGACTCCTCCTCCAGCCAGTTCAGCGCCGCGTCCAGGGAGGCGAAGCCGTGCCCGTCGAAGTGGTTCGCCCGGGTCGAGGTCTTCCCGTCGACCATCCGGATCACCGAGTCCGCCAGCTGCGCGTAGTTCCGGATCAGCCGCTCGTGCGCCGCCGTCGCCGAGGCCCGCTCCTCGTCCGCCGCCAACCGCGCCGCCGCGAAGGCGCGCACCGCGTCGTGCATCCGGTACCGCTCCCCGCGCACGTGGTCCAGCAGCCCCGCCTTCGCCAGCTCCCGCAGCAGCCGCCCCGCCTCCGCCCGGTCGGCCCCGATCAGCGCCGCGGCCGCGGCCGCCCCCAGCGAGGCGCGTCCGGCCAGGGCGAGCCGCCGCAGCAGCCGCCGCCGGTCCTCGGGCAGCCGTACGTACGCCAGCTCCAGCGACCGCTCCAGCAGCCCCCCTTCGCCCGCCCGTACGCCGCCCAGCGGGGCCAGGACGCGCAGCGCCAGCGGCAGCCCCGCCCCGAGCCCCAGCAGCCCCGCCGTCACCTCGTCCGCGTGCGGCCCGACGCCGGCCGCCTCCGCGCCCGCCCGCACCACCTCCGCGGACTCCGCCGCGCCGAGGCGCTCCACCGCCAGGTGGTGCACCCACGCCGGGGTGTCCGCGGGCAGCTCCAGCGCCTCCCGCGCGGTCACCAGGACCAGGCTGTCCGAACGCTCCGGCACCAGCGTGCGCACCTGCGCCGCGTCCGCGGCGTCGTCCAGCACCACCGTGACCGGCATGCCCTGGAGGTGCTGGTGGTACAACTCCGTGAGCCTGCGCACCTGTTGGTCCGCCGAGGAGCGCTCCCGGAAGAGCAGCTGCTCGCGCGGCGCGCCCAACCGGTTCAGCAGGTGCAGCAGCGCCTCCCGGGTCGGCAGCGCCGCCTCGCCGCCGCTCCCGCCGCCGCTCCCGCTCAGCGCCACCACGCAGGCGCCCCGGTACTGGTCCCGCAGCTGGTGCGCCGCCCGCACCGCGAGCGCGGTGCGCCCCACGCCCGGCTCGCCGTGCAGCACGACGACCACCGGGCGGGTCTGCGTACTGGCCCGCGCGGCCTGCACCCACTGCGCGATCTGTCCGATCTCCGCGCGTCGACCGGTGAACGCACCGACCGGGTCCGGCAGTTGTCCGAAGGACTGCTCCAGCACCCGGCGCTGGCGCGCCTCGGCGCTGCGGTCCGCCCCGCGCAACTGTGGCGTCCGGGCGGGCCGCACCGCCCGTGCGGCCGTCGTCACCTGCCGCTGCTGCGCCAGGAAGGGGCGGATGCCCCGCACCTCCAGCGCCGACAACCACTGGAGCTTCAGCTGCTCGGGGCCGCCCGGCTGACCCAGGGCGCCCGCCCGGCGGCTCGCCGCGGGCAGGTGGGTGCCGGTCACCTTCGCGACGGTCGCGAGGGCGCCCGCGACCAGCGCGGCGGCCCCTGCGGCCGTCGCCGTCGCCGCGGGCGCGTCGAGCGCCACGTCCATCCCGAAGGCGGCCGCCGCCGCCACCGCGCAGGCCAGTACCGCCGTCGAGGCGCTCTGCCGCCGGAACGCCTCGCGCAGCGAATGCTCCCCGGCGGCGGCCTCGTCCAGGGCGCTCACGTACGCCGCGTACTCCTCGGCGGCGCTGGCGGCCAGCGCGTCGAGGGCCTCCCGCCCCCGCGCGAGCAGCGCGGCCTTGTCCCCGGCCGTCCCGGACCGCGACGACTCCTCGTCGACGGCCCGTTCCAGCAGACGCTCGGCCTCATTGCGATGGCTGACCCGCATCCGCATCCTCCTCCGAAGAGCCCGGTACGAGCCCCAAGTGTCCTTCGCGGTGGGCCCGAGCGCGAGAGAATCTGAGCGAGTTCAGAGCTATCGGCCGCTGTTCGCCACCGAATTGACGACCCATCGACTCCATCGATGACCGAGAATCACGCGCATGGAACGACGCGTGAGGGCGGCGACCGCGGTCGCGACGCTCCTGCTGACCGGCTGCGCCGCCCCGTCCCCCGACCCGCCCGCCCGCACCGGCTTCACCGTCCGCTACGAACCCCCCGCCGCGGCCGACCGCGCGGAGGCGGCCCGGCTGCGCGCCGGGCGCGGGGCCGAGGACGCGGCCGACCGGCTGAACGCCTTCCTCGACCTGCCCCACGAGGTGGTCGTCGTCGCCAAGTCCTGTGCGGGCGAGGGCTCCGGCTACGCGCCCGGGGTGCGCCGCATCGAGCTGTGCTACGACGACGCCGTCGAGGACCGGGCCCTGTTCGAACGGGCCGGCGACCGCCCGGCCGACGAGGCGGTCTCCGCGGTCTGGACCGAAACCCTCTTCCACGAGGCGGGCCACGCCCTCGTGGACCTCCTGGACCTACCGGCCGAGGGCAGGGCCGAGGAGGACGCGGCCGACCGCTTCGCCGCCCTGATGCTCCTGCGCCAGGGCCCTCCCGGCGAGCGCGCGCTGCGACTGGCCGCCCGGGAGTACGCCCTGGCCGCGGCCTCCGGCACCGGCCCGCACGCCGAGGACCAGGACGAACACGCCCCCGACGCGGTCCGCGAGGCCGCCCACCTGTGCCACCTCTACGGCGCCGCCCCCGCCCACCACCCGGACCTGGCCCCCCGCTTCCCCCACTGCCCCACCACCTGGCCCACCACCCGCGACGCCTGGCTACAGGACCTGACCCCACTACTGCGGCGGTGACCGGGCGCACGTAACCGATGGTCCGCTCGTGCGTTGAACCGAGCATCGCAAGAACAGTCGATCGGGAAAACGACGTGGACTCCCTACCCCACCCCGCCGAAGGCGGTCCCATACCGGTGGCCTCGTACGCCCGCACGTCCCAGGACTCACCCGCGAGTGACGCACGAGGCGTCCGACGCCAGCACCGGATCAACGAACGGACCGCTCGGGAACACGGCTGCGTGGTCGTGGCGACGTATGCGGACAATGCGTGCAGTGCCACGAAGGAGGATCGGAACCGCCCGGCCTTCGAGCGATTGCTCGCAGACCTCCACGGTGGACGCGGCTCCGACTCCAGGCGCCTGGCCGGTGTGGTCGCGGTCGCGGACGACCGCCTCTACCGCAGGCCCGAGGACTTCATCCGTTACATGGCGGCCCTGACCTCCGCGCCGGGCCGGGTGCACGTCGACCGGGACGGCCTGCGCGATCCATACGGCGAGGTGGGGCTCCTACGAGGTGTGGATTCCCTCCGGGCGGCGGCGGAGGAGGGGCGGATCCGGGGGCGTAGGGTCCAGGACTGGCACTGGTCGCGGGCCATGGAGGGGCTCCCGCACAGCGGCCCCAGACCGTTCGGATGGCAAGAGGACCGGAGGACGCTCCACACCGTGGAGTCCGAGCTCGTGCGCAGGGCGGTCGAGGATCGGATCGCCGGGAAGTCCATCGGCGAAGTGGCGAGGCGATGGTGTGCTCTGGGCATCACCGGAACGCGCGGTGGGCGACCCAACCCGCAGACGGTCACCCAGATCCTCACGGCTCCGAGAGTCTGCGGCTTCCGCGCTCATCGGGGCGAACTGCTGACGGACGCGCGGACGGGTGAGCCGTTGCTCGGGACATGGCAGGTCATCGTCACTCCAGAGCAGTGGACGGCGGTCTGCGCCACGTTCTCGGCGGGCAGTCTGTACAAGCACCGTGGTCCGCTCGCCCCGCGATTGACCGGCCGCAGGGCCGGACCGTCGTACCTCGCCAGCGGGTTCCTGCGCTGTGGGGCCGAGGTCGCGGGGGGCGGCACGTGCGATCAGCCCATGGGCGGTGGCAAGAGCACCCGCAGCCTTCGGAGCCCGTACAACTACCGATGCGACGGTGCCGCCGGCCGCGGTTGCGGGAAGTGCGCGATCAGCGGCCCCTTGGTGGAGGAGGCCATTGCTCGACTGCTCTTTCCTGAGGACGCGCCCGGGGCGGGCCGGCTCCCGGATTCGATCCGATCGCGCTGGTGCGCGGGCGAGATGGGATTCGACGAGAAGCGGAGGGTGATCGCATCGGTCTTCGAGCGCCTTGTGATCCGGCCGGGGAAGAAGGGCTCCCCGATCTGGGACCACTCGCGCGTGGTACCCGTCTGGAGACGGGCCGACAGTCCGGGGAAGGCTGAACCGGAGGCCTGATGGCCCCGTCACGTGGCGGCGGGGGGTCGGTGCGGCAGGATGGGCGGCATGTCGAACCGCCTCGCGAACGAGACCTCGCCCTACCTGCTCCAGCACGCCGACAACCCCGTCGACTGGTGGCCCTGGTCGCCGGAGGCGTTCGCGGCGGCGCGGGAGCGGGGGGTGCCCGTGCTGCTCAGCGTCGGCTACAGCTCCTGTCACTGGTGCCATGTCTTCAGCTCCGAGTCCTTCGAGGACGAGCTCACCGCCGCCTACATGAACGAGCACTTCGTCAACGTCAAGGTCGACCGCGAGGAGCGGCCCGACATCGACGCCGTCTACATGGAGGCCGTGCAGGCGGCGACCGGGCAGGGCGGTTGGCCCATGACCGTCTTCCTCAACGCCGAGGCCGAGCCGTTCTACTTCGGGACCTACTTCCCGCCCGAGCCGCGGCACGGGATGCCCTCCTTCACGCAGGTGCTCGAAGGGGTGCGGGCCGCCTGGGTGGGGCGGCCCGAGGAGGTCGCCGAGGTGGCGCGGCGGATCGTGGGGGACCTGGCCGGGCGGCAGTTGGACTACGGCAAGGCCGCCCTGCCCGGCGCCGAGGTGCCGGGGCAGGCGCTGCTGGGGCTGACCCGGGAGTACGACGAGGCGCACGGCGGCTTCGGCGGGGCGCCGAAGTTCCCGCCGTCCATGGTCATCGAGTTCCTGCTGCGCCACCACGCCCGCACCGGCGCCGAGGGCGCGCTGGAGATGGCCGAGCGGACCTGCGAGGCGATGGCCCGCGGCGGGATCTACGACCAGCTCGGCGGCGGCTTCGCGCGCTACTCCGTGGACCGGGAGTGGGTGGTCCCGCACTTCGAGAAGATGCTCTACGACAACGCCCTGCTCTGCCGGGCGTACGCGCACCTGTGGCGCACCACGGGCTCCGCGCTGGCCCGGCGGGTCGCGCTGGAGACCGCCGACTTCATGGTCCGGGAACTGCGCACCCGCGAGGGCGGCTTCGCCTCCGCGCTGGACGCCGACAGCGAGGACCCGGCCACCGGGGAGCACGTGGAGGGCGCCTACTACGCCTGGACCCCGACCCAGCTGACCGAGGTGCTGGGGCAGGAGGACGGCGCCTTCGCGGCCGCGCTCTTCGGGGTGACCGAGGAGGGCACCTTCGAGCACGGGACGTCGGTCCTGCAGCTCCCCGAGGACGGGGAGGAGGCCGACGCGGACCGGATCGCCGGGATCAAGGCGCGGTTGCTCGCCGCCCGCGCCGGGCGCCCGGCGCCCGGCCGGGACGACAAGATCGTGGCCGCCTGGAACGGGCTGGCCGTCGCCGCCCTCGCCGAGTGCGGGGCGTACTTCGACCGCCCCGACCTGGTCGAGCGGGCCACCGAGGCCGCGGACCTGCTCGTCCGGGTGCACATGGACGGCCGTGCCCGCCTCGCCCGGACCAGCAAGGACGGCGCGGTCGGCGTCAACGCGGGGGTGCTGGAGGACTACGGCGACGTCGCCGAGGGGTTCCTCGCGCTGGCGTCGGTCACCGGCGAGGGGGTGTGGCTGGAGTTCGCCGGTTTCCTCGTGGACCTGGTGCTGGACCGGTTCACGGCCGAGGACGGGTCGCTGTACGACACCGCGCACGACGCCGAGCGGCTGATCCGGCGCCCGCAGGACCCGACGGACACGGCGGCGCCCTCCGGGTGGACGGCGGCCGCCGGGGCGCTCCTGTCGTACGCCGCGCACACCGGCTCGGAGGCGCACCGGACGGCGGCCGAGCGCGCGCTCGGGGTGGTGGGGGCGCTCGGGCCGCGGGCCCCGCGCTTCATCGGGCAGGGGCTGGCGGTGGTCGAGGCGCTGCTGGACGGGCCGCGCGAGGTGGCGGTGGCCGGGCACCCGGAGGATCCGGCGACGGCCGCGCTGCACCGGGCCGCGCTGCTGGGGGCGGCCCCGGGCGCGGTGGTGGCGGCCGGGCTGCCGGGGAAGGCGGACGGGAGCGTCGGGGAGTTCCCGCTGCTGGCCGGTCGGGCCCTGGTGGGGGACGTGCCGACGGCGTACGTGTGCCGGCACTTCGTCTGCGCGCTGCCGACGACGGACCCGGCGGAGCTGGCCGGGCAGTTGGCCACGGCCCGCCCCTGAGGTCGGCCGGTCGGCGAACCGACGGCGCCCCGGACCCCGCGCGGGGTCCGGGGC
>NZ_JBHWLC010000083.1:0-34038 GCF_042730635.1 Streptomyces sp. NPDC059917 | reverse complement strand
GGGGTCCCGGGCGGGGCGCCGCGGCGCCGGGCGGCGGTCCCGCGGGCCAGGGCGCCCCGGGCGGCGCCGGTACGGGAGCCCCGGTCGAGGGCGGCTTCGGCGGCGGTCCCGGCGGGGGCCGCGCGGGTGGCGGCGGGGGCATGGGCGGGCTGCTGGGCGGTACGAGGACGAGCGCGGCGGCCACGGCGGCCCTGCGCGCGGACGCGGACCGCTACACCTGGGCGGCCGCGGCCGTCGGTGCGCAGAACGCCGCGAGCTACCAGCTGGCCTCGGGCGAGCCGGTCATGCCGATCGGCGGCTTCAACGGCAGCGACCCGTCACCGACCCTGGCGCAGTTCCAGGCGTACGTGAAGGCCGGGAAGATCCACTACTTCATCGGCCAGGGCACGGAGGAAGGCACCGGAGCAGGGGCCGGCGGCCGGGCCGTCACCCGCGGCGGCGGGGGCCCCGGAGGCGGTGCGAGCAGCGCCATCGAGACCTGGGTGAAGGCCAACTACCGGTCCACCACGGTGGGGGGAGCCACCTTCTACGACCTCACCCCGTCCTGATCCGACCACAACACGAGGGGCACCCTCTAGCATCGTCAAGAGGGCGGACCGGGCATTCCGGGTCGATCCACCTGTCTTGAGGAGGGTGCCTCCATGGCCACCACGGCGGACCCCGTGACCATCCGGACCAGCGTGTGGCTGGCCGCGCGGCCCGCCTCCGGGGCCAGACGGCGCAGCGAGGACACCTCCGGACTGGACCGGGACCGGATCACCGGCGCCGCGGTCGGGCTGCTCGACACCGACGGGCTGGCCCGCTTCTCCATGCGCCGCCTCGCGGGCCGCCTCGGAGTGACCGCGATGTCCCTGTACTGGTACGTCGACACCAAGCACGACCTGCTGGAACTCGCCCTGGACAGCGCCCTGGGCGAGCTGACCCTGCCCGCGGACTCGCCCGCCGCGGGATGGCCCGCCCGGCTGCGTTCGCTGGCCTGCGGATACCGCGGGCTGCTCGCCGAGCGGCCGTGGGTGGCGACGCTGGCCGCCGAGTACCCCAACATCGGCCCGCACGCCCGGGCCTTCGACGCGGCGCTGCTGCGACTGCTCGACGCCACCGGGCTGACGAACGCGGGCCGGACCGGAGCCCACCTCGCCGTGTCGCAGTTCCTGCACGGCTGTGGGGGTCCGGTCCGGCGGGCGCCCGAGGGCGACTTCCACTTCGCCCTCGACGTCCTCATCGCGGGCATCGAGGCGAAGACGGGTCCTTAACCGATCGACTCGGAACGGGCCGGCACCTGGGCCTCGGCGACCACCGGGGCGGCGGCCGTACCGGCGGCCGGGGAAGCGGCGACCGGAGCCTCGGCCATCGGCTTCGAGCGCAGCGCGACCTCCTTGATGAAGACCACCAGCACCAGCGCGAGCAGCGCGGTCGGGGCGGCGTAGAGGAAGACGTCGCCGACGCCGTGGCCGTAGGCGGACTCGATGACCGTGCGGAAGGGCGCGGGCAGCGTCTTCAGGTCGGGGATGGCCCCGCCGCCGGTGCCGCCGTGACCCATCGCCGCGGCCTTCGGGCCCAGCTCGGCCAGGCCGTCCTTGACGTAGTGCGTCACCCGGTTCGCCATCACCGCGCCGAGCGCGGAGACGCCCACGGCGCCGCCGAGCGAACGGAAGAAGGTGACGACCGAGCTGGCCGCGCCGAGGTCCTGGGGGGCCACCTGGTTCTGGGTGGCGAGGACCAGGTTCTGCATCATCATGCCGAGACCGAGGCCGGTCAGCGCCATGTAGATCGCGATGTGCCAGTACGGGGTGTCGTAGCGCAGGGTGCCGAGCAGGCCCAGTCCGGCGCTCAGCAGGACGCCGCCGGCGACGAGGAACGCCTTCCACTTGCCGGTCTTGGTGATGACCTGACCGGAAACAGTGGAGGAGACGAACAGGCCGCCGATCATCGGAATCGTGAGGATTCCGGACATCGTCGGGCTCTCACCGCGGGCCAACTGGAAGAACTGACTGAAAAACACGGTGCCCGAGAACATCGCGACGCCGACGAACAGCGAGGCGGCCGAGGCCAGGGTGATGGTCTTGTTGCGGAAGAGGCGCAGCGGGATGATCGGGTCGCTCGCCTTGGACTCGACGAGGAGGAAGAGCAGTCCGAGGACCACGGCCCCGCCGGTCATCGTCCAGGTCTGCCAGGAGATCCAGTCGTACGAGGTGCCGGCCTGGGTGACCCAGATCAGCAGGGTGGAGACGGCGGCGCTGATGAGGAAGGCGCCGAGCCAGTCGACCTTGACGTCGCGGCGGACGACCGGGAGCCGCAGGGTCTTCTGGAGGACGATCAGCGCGATGATCGCGAAGGGCACGCCGACGTAGAAGCACCAGCGCCAGCCGAGCCACTCGGTGTCGGTGATGACCCCGCCGAGCAGCGGTCCGCCGACGGTGGCGACGGCGAAGACCGCGCCGAGGTAGCCGCTGTAGCGCCCGCGCTCGCGCGGGGAGATCATCGCGGCCATCACGATCTGGGCGAGGGCGGACAGGCCGCCGACGCCGATGCCCTGGACCACCCGGCAGGCGATCAGCATGCCGGTGTTCTGGGACAGGCCCGCGACGACCGAGCCGAGGACGTAGATCACCAGGGATATCTGGACCAGCAGCTTCTTGCTGAAGAGGTCGGACAGCTTGCCCCACAGGGGGGTCGCGGCGGTCATCGACAGCAGGGCGGCGGTGACCACCCAGGTGTAGGAGGACTGGGTGCCGCCGAGATCGCTGATGATCTGCGGCAGCGCGTTGGAGACGATCGTGGAGGAGAGGATCGCCACGAACATGCCGAGCATCAGCCCGGACAGCGCCTTCATGATCTGCGGGTGCGTCATGGGTGCGCCGTCGGGCATGGGCTCCGACTGGCCGCCTCCCCGCACACCGGTGGGTGTGGTCGTAGCCATGTGAATCCTTATGTTCTAGAAGCTCGATCGGAGTCGGGCCAGCAGGGTGGTCAAGGTGGTGACGTCCTCGGCGGACCAGTCGCCCAGCGTCCGCTCCAGGGCGGCCGTGTAGCGGACGCCGAGTTCGCGGAGCAGGCTCCGGCCCGCGGGGGTGAGGCGCAGGATCCGGCACCGGCCGTCGCCGGGGTCGGCGTCGCGGGCGATCCAGCCGCGCTCGGCCACGTGGGCCACGTGGCGGCTGGTGACCGAGATGTCGATGGCGAGCAGCTCGGCGAGGCGGCTCAGCCGCATCTCGCCGTGCCGGTCGAGGACGGTGAGCACGGCGGCGGAACCGGGCGGGCAGTCCGGCGGGAGGGTACGGGCGAGGTCGCGCTTGATCGCGCCGATGCCCGTGAGCTGGCGGGCCAGCTCTTCGTACAGCGCGTACTGCGTGCCGGTCCGTGTGTCGTCTCGCGTGAGCACCGTGCTCCCCTCCCCCATCTTGTTGCTTTGAGCAACCATAGAAGCAGATGGTTGCTACAGGCAAATGAATCCGGGGTGGAAGGCGGTAAAGGAATCGGAAAACCCGCTAGGGTCCTGAGCCATGGCTGCACACACCAACTCCCAGGGCCCCGAGGGCAACTACGACCCCGCGGGCAGCACCCAGATGTTCCGTGCCTTCGTGGACGAGGCGGAGGCCGCCCGTCCGGCGGCCGCGGCCGCCTCGCACCGGCAGCAGGCTTCCCGGACGGGGGCGTGGCTGGCCGTCGTGGTCGCACTCGCTGTCGTCATCGGCGTCGTCGCCTGGCTCGCGCTGAGGTAGGACGCCCGCGCGGGCGGCTCAGCTCCAGGTGGCGGTGACCCGCTGGGTCTCGATGTGCATGCCCAGGGGCACCCGCCAGGACTCCACGCACACCGTGTACGTCTGCGTCCTCGCCGCCCCGCCCGCGATCGGTGCGGGCAGGGGCTGGGTCGAGGTGATCGTGGCCCAGTCGATGCCGAGCGCGCCGATGATGTGGGTGGAGAAGGTCACCGTGCCCGAACGGGCGGCCGTGGTGCCCGTGTTGGTGAAGGTGACGCCGACCCGCTCGCACCAGCGGTCCGCGGCCGCCGAGCGGGCGGGAGCGCCGAGCTGGAGCCGGGCCGGGGTCGCCGCCGGGGGCTTGGGCGGCGGGGGCGTGGTCGAGCCGCCGGAGCCACCTGACGTGCCGGAGCCGCCCGATCCGCCGGACGTGCCCGCGCCGCCGTTGCCCGTGGCGGGTGGGGGTGCGGTGGTGCCGGGGGTGTTGCCCGGTCCGCCCGCCGTGGGGGATCCGGGGGTGCTCGCGGAGCCCGTGGGGGCGCCCGGGACGGCTCCGCCCGCGCCGGAGCCGGCGGTCGGCGGGTTTCCCGGGGCATCGGGCGACGTACTGCCGGACGGGGCGGAAGCGCCCGCGCCCGCGGGGCCGGAGAGGGGTTGGTACTCCACCGCGCCCTTGGGGGCCACGGTCTCCCCCGCGCCCCGCTCGGGGCCGGGAGCGGCGGCGCCCACGGCGACGTAACCGTCGCGCGGCGGACCGCCGCAGCCCGTCAGGGTCGCGGCGGTCACGCACACGGCAAGCAGGGTGAGCGATCCCTTTCGCATCGCGCCAGTTTTCCTGACGGATCGTCAATTGGGAAGCGCCCGCGGCATGGTGACCCGGCTCGCCCGACGTGCCCGCGGTCCGGGCTACTCGCCGATCAGGCCCTGGCGCAGCTGCGCCAGGGTGCGGGTCAGCAGCCGGGAGACGTGCATCTGCGAGATGCCGACTTCCTCGCCGATCTGCGACTGGGTCATGTTCGCGAAGAAGCGCAGCATGATGATCTGCCGTTCCCGGGGCGGCAGTTTGGCGAGCAGCGGCTTGAGCGACTCGCGGTACTCGACGCCTTCGAGCGCGGTGTCCTCGTAGCCGAGGCGGTCCGCGAGCGAGCCTTCGCCGCCCTCGTCCTCCGGCGAGGGCGAGTCCAGCGAGGACGCGGTGTACGCGTTGCCGACGGCGAGGCCGTCGACGACGTCCTCCTCCGAGACCCCGAGCACGGCGGCCAGCTCGGGCACGGTCGGCGAGCGGTCCAGCTTCTGGGCCAGCTCGTCGCTCGCCTTGGTCAGCGCGAGGCGCAGCTCCTGGAGCCGGCGCGGGACGCGGACGGACCAGGAGGTGTCGCGGAAGAAGCGCTTGATCTCGCCCACGACGGTCGGCATGGCGAAGGTCGGGAACTCCACGCCGCGTTCGCAGTCGAACCGGTCGATCGCCTTGATCAGGCCGATCGTGCCGACCTGGACGATGTCCTCCATCGGCTCGTTGCGGCTGCGGAAGCGGGCCGCCGCGTAGCGCACCAGGGGCAGGTTCAGCTCGATCAGGGTGTCGCGCACGTACGCCCGGTCGGGACTGTCCGCGTCCAGCGCGGCGAGCCGGTGGAACAGGGAGCGGGAGAGCGTGCGGGTGTCATTGGGCGCTGTGGGCGCTGGCGGGGCTTCCGTGCGTTCGGACACAGCCGGCGTCTCGCTCTTGACGAGCGTGAGCACCTTGGAGCTGCCCAGTTCTACGGACATGCCACCCCCTTGGGATCGCGGACGGTCGCGGCGGGCGCGCCCGTCGGAGGAACGCAGCCTCCACCTGAATACCGGAGGCGGGGCTGCGGCAAACGCGGTTCCAGCAGAATGTCACATGTCGGCAACACGCTGTAGCGCCAAGTCGACATATAACTCCAGCGACAGAAGGGGTGTCAGCGGTTCTGTCGGTAAAGCGTCCGGAGGCTTTCACCCGTTCCGGTTACGCCTCGATCCTGTTTGCGGACCGCAGTCGCGCGAAGCTCCGGGCGAGCAGCCGGGACACGTGCATCTGGGAAACCCCCAGCTCCGCGCTGATCTGCGACTGTGTCAAGTTGCTGTAGTAGCGCAGCAGCAGGATCCGCTGCTCGCGCTCGGGCAGCTGGACGAGCAGGTGGCGGACCAGGTCGCGGTGCTCGACCCCGGTCAGCTCGGGGTCCTCGTAGCCGAGCCGGTCGAGCAGGCCGGGCATGCCGTCGCCCTCCTGGGCGGCTTCGAGCGAGGTCGCGTGGTACGAGCGGCCCGCCTCGATGCAGGACAGCACCTCGTCCTCGCCGATGCGCAGCCGCTCGGCGATCTCGGGGGTCGTGGGCATGCGGCCGTGGAGCGTGGTGAGGTCCTCGGTGGCCGCGTTGACCTGGACCCACAGCTCGTGGAGGCGGCGCGGGACGTGCACGGTGCGGACGTTGTCGCGGAAGTACCGCTTGATCTCGCCCACGACGGTCGGCATGGCGAAGGTGGGGAACTGGACCCCGCGTTCCGGATCGAACCGGTCGATCGCGTTGATGAGCCCGATCGTGCCCACCTGGACGACGTCCTCCATGGGCTCGTTGCGGCTGCGGAAGCGGGCGGCCGCGTACCGGACGAGCGGGAGGTTCGCCTCGATGAGGGCTCCCCGCACCCGGCCGTGCTCGCTGGTGCCCGGTTCCAGGCCCTTGAGCCGTCCGAAGAGCACCTGGGTGAGGGCCCGGGTGTCGGCGCCCCGGGTGCTGGGCGCGCGCGGGGCGATGGGGGCGAAGGGGGTGGTGGTGACGGTGGTGGTCGCGGTGGCGGTGGTCGCCGGGTCCGCGCCGCTCGCCGGGTCCACGGCGGCGGCCCCGTCCGCGGTGTCGGCGGCTGCCACTGCCAGGAGGGCGCCGACCGCATCGGACGGTGGATCGTCCTGGGGGTCCTGCTGGGGTGGCACCTGAGGCGCAGTACTGGCCGGCACGGTCACGCCACCCCTTCAGTCAAGTTAACCAATCAGTCAAAAGCGGTCATAGCATCACAAGACATGTGCACTGTGCGCAAGCACCGTATATCGCCGTGTTGAGGGCAAGTTGGGCATTTGGCGGGCATTCAGGGGCAATGTGAAATCGAACGGGGAGCTGGGAGGGGGAACGCGAAAGGCCCCCCACCCGTCGGAGTGGGGGACCGGAGGTCCGGAAGCCGCAACGGCGTACGGGTTCAGCGCACCAGTTCGGTCATGAACTGGCCGATACCGGAAGCGGCATCCGAGATGCCCTGGAATCCGATCTGAACGAATTCCGCCGCTTTGACCGGTTGAGTGATGATCACATAGAGCACGAAGACGACGAGTCCGCCCACGACGATCTTTTTGATGTCCACGAGCGGGTTCGGCCTCCCCTGCCAAGCCTTGCAACGTCGAGTGAGTCTAACCGCTCGGGTTCGATCACTCACCTGTCCTTTAAGGACCAATGACCCGGCGGTCCAGGCCCTTTGCCGCTGCGGGGAGGGGGGTGGGAGGGGCAGGATTGAAGACGAGCCCACCGGTTCTGGCAGGAAATCGGTGAGCGAGGGACAGGACCTCACTGCGGGGTCCGAGCCGCAAGCTTCCCCCCTGACTGCGGCTCGGGCTGGCAGGTTCCGTCCTCATCGGGGGAAGTGACTTGTCCCCCCGATGTCACTTCCCCCGTCCCAACCGTACGAAGGCCCCGACTCCGGTCGGGGCCTTCTACGCGTTGGCCCCCTACTCGATGCCGGTCGCCAGGTTGGTCACCGGCGCCACCGTGTCCGTCAGCGGCGAGAGCTGGTCGGGCAGGGTCATCAGCTGGTTGAGCTGCTGCAGTGGCTCGCTGACCTTCGCGCCGATCTCCTGGACCGACCGGGGCGTCGCTCCCTCGGGCGTGCCGGGGGCGACCGGCAGGTCCGGCAGGGTGATCGGGGCGGCGGAGGCGACGGGAGCGGTGGCGGCGGCGAAGCCCGCCGTGGCGCCCGCGAGGGCCAGGGCGGCGAGCATGCGCTGGGTCTTGGTCATGCCGTGTCAACGGCCGAGCACCCGCCCGGTCACGCACGCCCGGTCCGGCGCGGCTCCCGGCTCACCGGTGCGGAGTACGTCGGGGGCGCCCGGACGCGGCGCGGAGCCGGCCCCCCGAGCGCCGATCGCCGGGCCGCGCGGGGTCGATCGCCGGGCCGCGCGGGGCCGAGCGCCGGGTCCTGGAACGCCGAGAGCCCCGACCCTTGCGGGGCGGGGCTCTCGGACCAGAGCGGTAGCGGTGGGATTTGAACCCACGGATAGCTTGCACCATCACACGCTTTCGAGGCGTGCTCCTTCGGCCGCTCGGACACGCTACCGAGAGAGAGCTTAGCCCAAGGTGGGCCGTGCTCTGAAATCGATAGGCGGCGGGGGGTGGACCGTCCCCCCGGAGGGTGCGTTCAGAGGTTCCGGAAGAAGCCCGTCAGCTGCCGCGCGCACTCCTCGGCGAGCACGCCGGAGATCACCTCGGGCCGGTGGTTGAGCCGGCGGTCCCGCACGAGGTCCCAGAGCGACCCGGCGGCGCCCGCCTTCTCGTCGCCCGCGCCGTAGACGACGCGGGCGACCCGGGACTGTACGAGCGCCCCCGCGCACATCACGCAGGGCTCCAGGGTCACCACGAGGGTGCACCCGGGCAGCCGCCACTCGCCGAGCCGCGCGGCGGCCCGGCGGATGGCGACCACTTCGGCGTGCGCGGTCGGATCACCGGTCGCCTCGCGTTCGTTGTACCCGGTCGAGAGCACGCTCCCGTCCGGGCCGAGCACGACGGCGCCGACCGGTACGTCACCGGCCGGTACCGCCCGGGCGGCCTCCGACAGCGCCAGGCGCATGGAGGTCCGCCACGGGTCCCGGACCGGATCGGATCCGGCGCCGGGGTCGGATCCGGGGTCGAGGTCGGGGTGGACAGGGGGGTCGGGGACGGGGTGGTGCGAAGGGCCCACTAGCGGACGGCCTCCAGCACCTCGGTCGCGCCGAGCGATTCGGCGATCTGCGAGAGCGCGTCCCCGTCGAGGTCCAGCAGTTCCTTGTGGCCCACTCCGAGGTCGTCGAGCAGCCGGGGGTCGCCGAGCGGCCCCGCGGGCACCGGCTCGGCGCCGGTGTCCTCGTCGTCGTCGATGTCGTCCTCGGTGGAGGACCCTTGCTCGAACACGGCGACCACGTCCTGCTCGCCGTCCTCGGTGCCGTCGAGGTCCAGCTCGTCGAGTTCGTCTTCCTCCTCGTCGCTGCCGAGCAGCTCTTCGGTGAGCATCGAGCCGTAGGAGCTGCGGGAGGCCGCGGCGGCGTTGGAGACGAAGATCCGCGGGTCCTCCTCCCCGTCCACGCGGACGACGCCGAACCAGGCGTCCTCCTGCTCGATGAGGGCGACCACCGTGTCGTCATCGACAGCGGTGGAACGGGCGAGATCGATCAGATCGGTCAGCGACTCGACGTTGTCGAGATCCGTGTCGCTCGCTTCCCACCCGTCTTCGGTGCGCGCGAGCAGTGCGGCGAAGTACACCGTGACTCTCCCACTGGTGATAGGCGTGCCGGATGGAGGTCCCCCCGGCCGGAGGATGGGGTCGAACGGCCGTCGTGCTCGCCGTCGTGCCCCGCCCAATCGGCATCGTGGCAGAAACAGCGGCTTTGCGAGAGGTCTTCCGCGCTTGCGTCGTGCCGTGCCGTGTCGCCGGTGGGCTGCTCGGGGGGTGTCCGGCGGGGGCGCGCGGGTCGCTCGGGGGAGCTGTGCGGGGGGCGTCCGGGGTGGCGCGAGCGATGTACGGGCGGGCGTGGCGGAGGCCGGGCGCGGTCGCGCGGATCCCCCTGCGGACACCGGACGGGCGGCCCCGCGGGCGCCGCCCGGGCACGCGTCGGCACGCGTCACCAGCGGAAGGTGCGCATCCGCATCTGCTGGCGCATCCGGGCCGCGCGGGCGCGTCGGGGCTGTACCCGGTCGCGCAGCTCGCGGGCCTCGTTGAGATCGCGCAGGAACTGCGCGCGTCGCGCTCGTCGCTGCGCGGCGCTCTCCTGCGGCTGCGGTGCTTCCCTGTCCTCTTCGGTCGGCTGAACGTCGGGCATCGGCCACCACCCCGGCTGGTCCGGTCGTCCTCCTCCGCGTCGCGAAGCAGACCCCCCGCCACCCACCTTCCCCCGGACCCGCGCATTGATGCCAGTGCATCCGCGGCATTTCGGCAGGTCACACGAGCGGCCGGGACGCCGTCCGGGGACAGGTCACAGGCCGTGGCCCGTTCGCGGGGGCTCCGGAGGCGGTCCGCCCGGTTACTGTGGAGTCATGCGGATTCATGTCGTCGACCACCCGCTGGTGGCGCACAAACTCACCACTCTGCGCGACCAGCGCACGGACTCCCCGACCTTCCGGCGGCTCGCCGACGAGCTGGTGACCCTGCTCGCCTACGAGGCCACCCGGGACGTGCGCACCGAGCAGAGCGACATCACGACTCCGGTCGGCCCGACGACGGGCGTCAAGCTCTCCTACCCGCGCCCCCTCGTGGTGCCGATCCTGCGCGCCGGTCTCGGCATGCTCGACGGCATGGTGCGGCTGCTGCCCACCGCCGAGGTCGGCTTCCTGGGCATGGTCCGCAACGAGGAGACCCTGGAGGCCTCCACGTACGCGACGCGCATGCCCGAGGACCTCTCCGGGCGCCAGGTCTACGTCGTCGACCCGATGCTCGCCACCGGCGGCACGCTGGTCGCGGCGATCCAGGAACTGATCAAGCGCGGCGCCGACGACGTCACCGCCGTGGTGCTGCTGGCCGCGCCCGAGGGCGTCGAGGTCATGGAGCGCGAGCTGGCGGGCGCGCCGGTGACCGTCGTGACGGCCGCCGTGGACGAGCGCCTCAACGAGCACGGCTACATCGTGCCGGGCCTGGGCGACGCGGGCGACCGCATGTACGGCTCCGCGGAATAGCGGCGACGGCGGTTCTGCCCGGAGCGCCCCCGAGCACGGCTCGGGGGCGCTCCGGCGCGTCAGCGGGCGGGCACGTCAGCAGGTCGCGGCGGGCGCGGGCCTCGGATGGGCCAGGAGGGCCAGCGTCTTGTCCGCGTCCTCCTTCTTCGTCAGTTCCTTGAAGGAGTCGCCGAGGATCAGGTCGACGTCCGCGCCTTCGCGCGCGTCGGTCTGCGGTGTGGCGCCGGCCAGCTGCGCGCCGAGCACGGAGAAGACGGCCTTGTCGGTCTTGGGCGAGCCCAGCAGTATCCCGGCCCCGGTGACCTTCTTGTCGAAGTCGGCCGGGGCGTTGCCGACCTGGCCGATGACGAAGCCGCGTTTCTTCAGTTCGTCGCCGACGGCCTTGGCCAGCCCCGCGCGCGGGGTGGCGTTGTAGACGTTGACGGTGATCTGGCCGGGCTGCGGCAGGGCGACGGCCGGGCTGGCCTTGGGCGCGGCGGCCGGTTCGCCCCGCGCGCCGCCCGCGGTCCCCGCCTTGGCGACCTTCGTGCAGTCCTTGGCGGCCGTGGCCGCGGGGCGTTTGCCGTCGCCCCGGAAGACGCCGATGAGCTGCAGTGCCCCGTAGCCGAGCAGCGCGAGCGCGACGACCGCACCGAGCACGGCGAACACGATCCTCCGGCGACGCCGGGGACGGTGCATGCGGGGGTAGGCAGCTCCCGTGACGCGGTACTTTCCGCCCATGCCGGGGGGAGTGAGCATGCTCATGGGCGGCAGCGTAGTGCGGCCCGGTGACGATGCCTACTAAATGATCTGTTCATAGGCCAAGGGAGACCCGAAAGGCGCAATCCCGGGGATTCCCGGCACCCGACCCGGCCGCGTGCGGCGGGTGCTCAGCCCATTTCGAGGACGCGCGCGTGCAGCACCTGGCGCTGCTGGAGCGCGGCGCGGACGGCGCGGTGCAGCCCGTCCTCCAGGTAGAGGTCGCCCTGCCACTTCACGACGTGCGCGAAGAGGTCGCCGTAGAAGGTCGAGTCCTCGGCGAGCAGCGTTTCGAGGTCCAGCTGCCCCTTGGTGGTCACCAGCTGGTCGAGCCGGACCGGGCGCGGGGCTACGTCCGCCCACTGCCGGGTGGTTTCCCTGCCGTGGTCGGGGTACGGCCGGCCGCTTCCGATGCGCTTGAAGATCACACGGAAAGCCTACCGGTCAAGGGCCTGCGGGCGCAGCCTCGCCTCCCTGGTGCAAAAGTGGCAGATAGCCCTATTACGGGAGTGATGCATGAGCGAGAGCAGCCACGAGAGCAGCGAAACGGCCGACCGGATCGTTTCCGGGTACGCCTTCACCGGACCGGCACTCGACCTGGGGGCCCTGCTCTGGGACGGGACCTGCCTGCCGGACCACCAGATCCGCATCCCGCTGTCCATGCTCAACCGCCACGGCCTGGTGGCGGGTGCGACCGGCACCGGCAAGACCAAGACCCTCCAGCTGATCGCCGAGCAGCTCTCGGCGAACGGGGTGCCCGTCTTCCTCGCCGACGTGAAGGGCGACGTCTCCGGCATCTCGGCCCCGGGCCTGCCCGGCGAGAAGGTCCAGGAGCGGGCGAAGGACGTGGCGCAGGACTGGCAGCCCACGGGTCACCCCTGCGAGTTCTACGCGCTGGGCGGGATCGGCCCGGGAATCCCGGTCCGGGCGACCGTGACCAGTTTCGGTCCGGTGCTGATGTCGAAGGTGCTCCAGCTCAACCAGACGCAGGAACAGTCGCTCGGCCTCATCTTCCACTACGCCGATGCCAAGGGCCTGGAACTCATCGACCTCAAGGACCTGCGGGCCACCGTCGCGTTCCTCGTCTCCGACCAGGGGAAACCCGAGCTGAAGGGGATCGGCGGGCTCTCCACGGTCACCGCCGGGGTGATCCTGCGCGCGCTCACGGCGTTCGAGCAGCAGGGTGCCTCGGAGTTCTTCGGGGAGCCGGAATTCGACACCAGTGAATTCCTCCGTACGGCCGCGGACGGGCGCGGCACGGTCTCCGTGCTGGAGCTGCCCGCCGTCCAGGACAAACCGCAGCTCTTCTCCACCTTCCTCATGTGGCTGCTCGCGGACCTCTACACGGACCTGCCGGAGGTCGGCGACCTGGAGCAGCCCAAGCTCGTCTTCTTCTTCGACGAGGCGCACCTGCTCTTCAACGGCGCGTCCAAGGCGTTCCTCGAGTCCATCACCCAGACCGTCCGGCTGATCCGGTCCAAGGGCGTGGGCATCTTCTTCGTGACGCAGACGCCGAAGGACGTGCCCGCCGACGTCCTCGCGCAGCTCGGCAACCGGGTCCAGCACGCGCTGCGCGCCTTCACCCCGGACGACGCCAAGGCCCTCAAGGCGACGGTGAAGACGTTCCCCAATTCGGAGTACGACCTGGAGGAGCTCCTCACCCAGCTGGGCACCGGCGAGGCCGTCGTCACCGTGCTGAGCGAGAAGGGCGCGCCGACACCGGTGGCCGCGACCCGGCTGCGCGCGCCGCAGTCCCTGATGGGGCCCATCGAGCCGACCGCCCTCGACCAGGCGGTGAAGGCCTCGCTGCTCTACTCGCGCTACGCCGAGCCGATCGACCGGGAATCGGCGTACGAGAAGATCGGCGCCGAACAGGCGGCCGCCGAGGCCGCGGCCGAGGCGGCGGCTGCCGCGGCGGAGGCGGAGAAGGAGGCGAAGGCGGCCGAGAAGGCGGCGCGCAGCGCTCCGAAGCCGGATCCCTCGCTGGCCGAACAGGTGGTGGGCAGCGGGCTGTTCCGCTCGCTGGCCCGCTCGATCGGGACCCAGCTGGGCCGGGAGATCTCCCGCTC
This sequence comes from Streptomyces sp. NPDC059917, assembly GCF_042730635.1. NCBI lineage: Bacteria > Bacillati > Actinomycetota > Actinomycetes > Kitasatosporales > Streptomycetaceae > Streptomyces > Streptomyces sp. NPDC059917. The sequence goes on along the minus strand of NZ_JBHWLC010000083.1, from coordinate 20,607 downwards.
GATCTTCGGCACGGCGAAGCGGCGCCGCTGAGGTCGGGGACCGCACCGGTGCTTCCAGCGGGAATCGAGCCATCCGGGTGACGTCGCCGTACCGGACGCTGAGAGACTCCTGGGATGCGGACCGAACTCACCGACACCACGTCCAGCCGGGTAAACCGGGCCCTCCTGGAGGCCCGTCGGGCCGTGGGCAGCCCGACCATGGGCCTCGTCCTGACCCTGGTCGTGGTCACCGACGAGGAGAACGCCTACGACGCCGTCCGCGCGGCCTCGGAGGCCTCGCGCGAGCACCCCTGCCGGATCATCGCGGTCATCAAGCGGACCTCGCGGGGCCCGCACAAGCTGCGCCAGACCCGGCTCGACGCGGAGCTGCGGGTCGGCTCGGACGCGGGGAGCGGTGAGGTCGTCCTGCTGCGGCTGCACGGCGAACTGACCGGCCACCCCGGTTCCGTGGTGCTGCCGCTGCTGGTGCCGGACGCGCCCGTCGTGGCCTGGTGGCCCGCCGACGCCCCGGCCGATCCGGCCCGGGACGCGCTGGGCGCGCTGGCCAAGCGCCGGATCACCGACGCGCAGGCGGCGCTGGACCCGGTCGCGGTGCTGGACGAGCGCGCCGCGGTGTACGCCCCCGGGGACACCGATCTGGCGTGGACCCGGCTGACGCCCTGGCGGGCGCTGCTGGCCGCGGCGCTGGACCAGAAGCCGCTGCCGGTGACCGGCGGGTCCGTGGAGAGCGAGGGGGACAACCCGAGCGCCGAGCTGCTCGCCCGCTGGTTGGAGGACCGGCTCGGGGTGCCCTTCACCCGGGTGACCACCGAGGGTCCCGTCATCACCCGCGTCCGGCTGGAGACCACGGGCGGCGAGATACGGGTGGACCGGCCCAAGGGGGCGCTGGCGACGCTGGTGCTGCCGGGCAGTCCGGACCGTACGGTCGCGCTGAAGATCCGCAGCGACGCCGAGCTGATCGCGGAGGAGCTGCGGCGCCTGGACGCCGACGAGACCTACGGCTCGGCGCTGCGCCGGCGGCCGCTCCAGGCGGCGCTCTCGGCGTAGTGGTTGTCGTACACGGGCGAGGAGTCCTTGATGTCCTGGACGGTGGCCTCGCCCGCGTTGACCCGGCCCAGCAGCCGGTAGTAGTCGAAGCGGCCCATGCCGGGCGTGAAGCCGACGAGGACCTCCGCGGTGTGCCCGGCGGCGGGCGCGAAGGCGTGCTTGACGCCGGGCGGGACGGCGAGGAAGTCGCCCTCGCCCAGCGTCTGGACCTCGTCCCCGACCAGCACGTCGAGCTGCCCCGAGGTCACGAAGAAGAACTCGGTCGCCTTGGTGTGGAAGTGCACCGGGGCGCCGGCCGCGCCCTCCTCGAAGACCGCGGTGTTGCAGGTCAGCGCGCCGCCGGTGGTGTCGGAATCGGCGAGCAGGGTGATCAGGCTGCCGGGGGCGTCGGAGATGGCCTCGGCGGTGGCGGAGCGGGTCAGGTGCGCGGTCTGCTGTGCGGCTTCGGTGTTCATGTCCCTTAATCTACGGGCCCTGTTGACCGGATTCAGGGGCCAATCGGGCCTCCGTTTCTCCGGTCAATTCGCTGCCTTGGCCGCCTTGGCGGCGGCCTTCGCCTCCTGCTTGTGCGCCCGTACCTTCGCGAGGGACTCCGGCCCGGTGATGTCGGCGGCGGACCGGTACGCCCCGGCGTCCCCGTAGTCCCCGGCGGCCTCGCGCCAGCCCTTGGGCCGTACGCCGAGCCGCTTGCCCAGCAGCGCCAGGAAGATCTTGGCCTTCTGCTCGCCGAAGCCCGGCAGCTCCTTCAGCCGCCGCAGCAGCTCGGCGCCGGTCCCGACGCCGGTCCACACCGCGGCCGCGTCCCCGTCGTAGTGCTCGACCAGGTACGCGCACAGCTGCTGCACGCGCTTCGCCATCGCCGCCGGGTAGCGGTGGACGGCCGGTTTCTCGGACAACAGGGCCGCGAAGGCGTCCGGGTCGTGGGCGGCGATCGCGTGCGCGTCCAGGTCGTCCGCCCCCATCCGCCGGGCGATCGTGTAGGGGCCGGTGAACGCCCACTCCATCGGTACCTGCTGGTCCAGCAGCATGCCGACGAGGGCGGCCAGGGGGCTGCGACCGAGCAGGGCGTCGGCCTCCGGCTGCTGGGCGAGGCGCATCGTGATGTCCATGGCTCCAGCGTCCCGCGCGCCCGTGCTCCGCGCGCGGGGGACGCACCGCGCGCCTAGCGTGGGAGGGATGACCGGTGGGGGACCCGGTGAGGGACCGCAGACTTCAGGAGTCGATGGCGATGACCGATTTCCCGGAAGGCGCGCCGTGTTGGGTGGACGCGATGTTCACCGACGTGGAGGGTGCCAAGAGCTTCTACGGCGCAGTGCTCGGCTGGACCTTCGGCGACGCCTCCAGCGAGTACGGCAACTACACGCAGGCCTACGCCGACGGCAAGGCGGTGGCGGCCGTGGTCCCGCCGATGCCGGGGCAGGAGGGGACCTCGCAGTGGTGCCTCTACTTCGCCTCGCCCGACGCGGCCGCGACCGCGTCGAAGATCAAGTCGGCGGGCGGCGAGGTCCTGATGGAGCCGATGCAGGTCGGCACCTTCGGCACGATGGCGATCGCCAAGGAACCGAGCGGCGCGGTCTTCGGCGTCTGGCAGCCCGGGGAGCACAAGGGCTTCGAGAAGGTGGCCGAGCCGGGCGCGTACTGCTGGGCCGAGGTCTTCACCCGGGACGCGGCCGCGGCGGACGCCTTCCTGCCGGAGGTCTTCCCCTACACCTCGCACCAGGTCGACCTGGGTGACGGCCCGGAGGCCGAGGGCATGGACTTCAAGGTCTTCGGCCTGGGCGGCCCGGACAATCCGGTGCTGGGCCGGATGACGATGGGCTCCGAGTTCCCGCCGGAGATCCCGTCCTACGTCCAGGTCTACTTCACGGTCCCGGACTGCGACGCGGCGGTCGCCAGGACCACCGAGCTCGGCGGGACGCTGCACTTCGGGCCGATGGACAGCCCCTTCGGCCGCTTCGCGGCGGTCACCGACCCGCAGGGCGCGGCCCTCGCCCTGATCGACGTCACGACCACGGTGGGCGAGATGCCGAAGCTGGGCTGAGGGCGCCGCTCCGCCGGGGCGCCGGGACCGCTCAGCGCGCCGGCGGGGCCGCTTCGAGGGCCGCCTTGAGGTTGCGCAGGGTGGTGCGGATGTTGCGCCGCTGGAAGTCGGCGAAGGTGTGCCCGCGGGTCGCCACCCGGTCGAAGGCGTTGGCCACGGCGTCGGGCCAGGACCGGCGGTCGTCGGTCCAGGTCTCCGTCACCCGGGTCCCGCCCTCGGCCGCCTCGAAGCGGTACTCCCAGGTGGCGATGGGTCCGGGCAGGCGCGGTCGCTTGTAGCCGATGGAGTGGACCCGGAACCGGAAGAGCCGGTCCTGGTCGGCGGCCGTGACCGTGCAGCGCGTGGTCCAGCGGAAGGCGCCGCGCTTGTTGTGGCCGTCGAAGGCCATGCCGACGTACGCGCCCTCGCGGCGCCCGTCGCGCAGGGTCGCCCCCAGGTTCTCCGGGCTCCAGCTCCCCATGGCGACGGGGTCGGAGACCCGCAGGTAGGCGGTGGCCGGGCTGACGTCGATGAGGATGCTGTCGGACACGCTGAAGGTGCGGGGCATGGCACTCCGATCTCGTCTCTCGGCGGCTCACGCTACCGCCGTTGCTACCCATCGGTAACCGTTGGCGAGGGGTATTTCCCGTCGGAGTCGCCCGAAACCAGGGATAGTTAGGTAAGCCTTGCCTTATTAGTTTTAAGGTGGGGTCATGAAGAGGATCATCCGCGCACTGACCGCCGCGGCGGCCGGTCTGGCGCTCTCGGCCCCCGCCGCCCTCGCGGCGCCCGCCCCGGTCGCGCGTCTCGAACTCCCCGCCCCCACCGGCACGTCGGCCGTGGGCCGCGACACGCTCCACCTCGTGGACCACGACCGCAAGGACCCCTGGGTGCCCGCGGCCGACCGGGAGTTACTGCTCTCGCTCTACTACCCGGCGCTCGCCCGCACCGGAACTCCCGCCCCCTACATGGCCGTTCCCGAGGCGAAGGCGCTGCTGACCGACCGCGGGCGGCTCGGTGAGCACGTCACCCCCGAGCGCCTCGCCGCGACCCGCACGCACGCCCGGTCCGGCGCGCTCCCGCGGCCCGCCGCGCAGCGCTACCCGCTGATCGTGCTCTCCCCCGGCTTCACCATGCCGCGCGCGACGCTGAGCACCCTGGCGGAGGACCTGGCCAGCCGCGGGTACGTCGTGGCCGCGGTGGACCACGCCTACGAATCGGACGGCACGCTCTTCCCCGGCGGACGGCTGCTGCCCTGCACGGCCTGTGGACAGGTCTTCCCCGACGGGTCCCTGCGCCGGGTCTCCGACGGCCGGGCCCGCGACGTCTCCTTCGTCCTGGACCGGCTCACCGGCCCGCGGGCCGCCTGGCGCCACTCCGCACTGATCGACCCCCGGCGCATCGGCATGGCCGGGCACTCCATCGGCGGGGCCGCGGCCTCGGCGACCATGGCCGCCGACCCGCGCGTGGACGCCGGGGTCAACATGGACGGCACCTTCTTCACGCCGGTGCCCGAGGGCGGCCTCGGCGGCCGGCCCTTCCTGATGCTGGCCGAGGACCCGGCCCTGGTGCCGCCGGACCTGCCCGACACCTCCTGGGAGGACACCTGGCCCCGCCTGGACGGCTGGAAGCGCTGGCTGACGGTCACGGGCGCGGGGCACCCGGGCTTCACCGACTGGCCGGTGCTCGGCGACCAGGTGGGCTACGACCACCCGGAGACCCCGCTCTCGGGCACCCGCTCCCAGCAGATCACGCGGGCCTACGTCGGTGACTTCTTCGACCTCCACCTGCGCGGCGTCCCGGCCCCCCGCCTGGACGGCCCGACGGCCACCGACCCCGAGGTCGTCTTCCACCGCCGCTGAGCCGGGGGTCCGCCCCCGTCCCGCCCGTCCCGCCGATCCGAGGAGCGCACGTACATGTCGAAGTCCCCCGAACGCAGCGCCGCCGCCGCTTCCGACGGCAGCGGCGGCCACGGCCTGAGCGGTGTGGCCATGACCCTGCTGACCCCCCTCTACGGCCGCGCCCACGCCGCCGAACTCCTGCCGGGCACCGCGTTCCGCGACCCGGCGGCCGCCTCCCTGCTGGCGGCGACCGGCTACCGCGACCCCGAGGTGCTGACCGACCGGGGCAACGCGGCCGGTTCGGTCCACCGGGCCATCGTCTTCGACGAACTGACCGCCGCCTTCTGCCGGGAACACCCCGACGCGGTGGTCGTCCAGGCGGGCATCGGCCTGGACACCCGGGCCGAGCGCCTCGCGGGGGCCCTGCCGCCCACCGTCACCTGGCTCGGCGTCGACGTGCCGGACGTCGTCGAGCTGCGGGCCGCGCTCATGCCGGCCGACCGCACCCGGGTCTTCGCCGGATCGATCACCGAACCGGACTGGGCCCGGCGGTTGTCGCCCCTGGTCGGGGAGGGGCGCCGGGTACTGGTCCTGACCGAGGGCGTGCTGATGTACCTGGACCCGGCCGGTCTGCGCGCGTTCCTGCTCTCCTGCCGGGCCGCCTTCCCCGCCGCCGAGCTGGTGGCGGACTACTTCCACCCGAAGGTCGCGCTCAGCGGGCGGCACCCGATCGTCAAGGCGACGGGGGCGCGGTTCCGCTCCGGCGCCCGGGGCGGTCGCGGACTCGCCGCCGTGGTCCCGGGCTGGGAGCGGGTGAGCGACCACCGGGTGATGGAACGGATCAGCCTCGGCCACCGGGCGGCCGCCGGAACGTTTCGGCTGCTGACCCTCGGCGCACCGCTCTACGCCGTGGCCCGGCTGCGCGCCGTGGCGCCGTAGCGGCGTACGGGCGGGTCAGGTCCCCAGGTTCGGCGCCGTCAGGGCGCCGAACCAGACGTGCGTGACCGCGCTGACGTAGCGCGCCCCGCAGCGGTCGGAAGGGACCACCAGCTGGCTGCCCACCGCGTCGAGGTCCACCCCGTCCATGCGGGTGGCCAGCAGGACCGGGCTGGCGCCGAAGTCGGCGTCCAGCTCGGCCCAGGCCAGGACCGTGTGGTGGCCGTCCCCGCCGCTGATCGCGAGCAGGAAGCGCGAGCGGTCCTTGCGGCGCCGGGCGTCGAAGGCCGGGCCCGCGTCCGCCACCACCTCGCGCAGCAGCGGGCCCTCGAACACGTGGTGCTGCGGGCCGTTGGTGGCGCAGTCGAAGGTCACCTCGGCCCGGTGCGCCGGCCAGCCCCGAAGGTCCGCGACGCCGAGGACCGCCGGGTGGTCCAGGTCTCCGTGCAGCATGAGTTTGGCCATGGGGTCGTTCTGCCCGGTGGCAGCCCCGGAAGAACTCATCTGCCAGGCTCATCTCACGATGTGAGTGGCATCTGTGTGAGAACTACTCGGTTATGCCTCGCATCTTCTGCCAGACGACGTCCCGGGTGGCGGGCAGTTCGGTGAACCGCACGCCCGTCGCGTCCCGCAGCGCGTTCGCGAAGGCGGGGGCCACCGGGTTGAAGGGGCTCTCGGACATGGACTTGGCCCCCAGCGGGCCGATCGCGTCCGAGGTCTCCATGAAGTGGACCTCGGTGCGCGGGACGTCCGCGTACTGAGGGAGGCGGTAGCGCCGGAACGCGGCCGTGGTGACCTCACCGCGCTCGTCCACCCGGACCGTCTCGAAGAGCGTGGCGCCGAGCGCCTGCGCCACACCGCCCTCGACCTGGCCGCGGCACTGCATCGGGTTCATGACCTTGCCCGCGTCGGCCGCGTGGACGCTGCGCAGGATCCTCATCTCGCCCGTGTCCGGATCCACCGCGAGGCGGAACCACTGGGCGTTGAAGGCCACCGAGCGCGGGGAGCCGCCCCAGTGGCCGTCCGCCGAGATCTCCGCCAGCGCGCCCTTGTCGTGCGCGGCCTCGTACAGCTCCTTGAGGGTGACGACGCGGCCCGCGCAGTCGAAGGCCTCGGCCCCGAGCGTGCACAGGTGCCGGGCGACGCCGGTGTGCCGGGCCGCGAAGGTCAGCAGCCGCTCCGCGAGCGACTGGGCCGCCAGCATCACGGCCTTGCCCGCCACCACCGTGCCCGCCGAGCCGAAGGCGCCGGTGTCGTGGCGCACGACGTCCGTGTCCGACTGGCGGACCGCGATCCGGTCGACCGTGGTGTTCAGCGCGCCCGCGGTGATCTGCTTGTGCACGGTCGTGGTGCCGTTGCCGAACTCGGCCGTGCCCACCGCGATGTCGTACGTCCCGTCGGACAGCAGGCCGACCGTGGCGTCGGCGTAGTGGCCGCCCGGCGGGCCGGTCGCGATCATCGCGACCGCCGCGCCCGTCCCGGTCAGCCAGCCCGGCGGCACGTCCTCGTGGCTGCGGTCCTCGGCGACGGCCTTGCGGACGACGTCCATGCACTGCTTCATCCCGTAGGAGGCGATGAAGAGGTCCTCCTCGTGGCCGATCGGGGTGACCATGTGGTCGCCGGGGCCGATGACGTTCTTCTCGCGCAGTGCGAGCGGGTCCATGCCGAGCCGGATCGCGAGCTCGTCCATGACCGATTCGAGGGCGAAGAGGACCTGGCCGAGGCCGTAGCCGCGGAAGGCGCCCGCCGGGACCCCGTTGGTGTAGACGGAGTACGCCTCGACCTGCTTGTTCGGCGCCTTGTAGACGGCGAAGGACTCGCCGACGCTGTGGAACATCACCGCCGGGCCGTGGTTGCCGTAGGCCCCGGTGTTGGAGACGACGCGGATGCGCAGCGCGGTGAGCGTGCCGTCGGCCTTGGCCCCGATCTTGATGGTGGTCTTGAAGGGATGGCGGGTGGTGGCGCCGTAGAACTGCTCGGCCCGGGTGAACTCGAGCTTCACCGGGCGCCGCAGTTTCAGGGCGGCGAGGACCACGATGTCCTCGGTGAGCATCTCCTGCTTGCCGCCGAACCCGCCTCCCACGCGGCCCGCGACGACGCGGACCTCGTCCTCGCCGAGGTCGTAGAGGGCGCACAGGGCCCGCCGGGTCAGGAACGGCGCCTGGGTGGAGGAGCGGACGGTGACGCGCTCGCCGTCGCCGTCCTCCTTGGGCTCGAAGTAGGCGACGCTGCCGTGGGTCTCCAGGCTCGCGTGCTGCACCCGCTGGGTCCGGAACGTCTCCTCGTACACGACGTCCGCCTGCGCGTACCCCAGTTCCATGTCGCCCAGGGTGTTGTGGACCTCGCCGCACACGTTGTTCTCGGCGCGGAAGATGCCCGACTCGGGGCCCTTGGGGTGCAGCACGGGGGCGCCGGGGAGCATGGCCTCCTCCGGGTCGATCACGTACGGCAGTTCCTCGTACGTGACGATCACGCGCCGGCAGCCCTCCTCGGCGGCCTGCTCGCTGTCGGCGACGACCGCCGCCACCCGCTGGCCGACGAAGCGCACCACGTCGTCCAGGACCCGGGTGTCCATCGGATCCTCGGTGGGGTGCTCGTGCCGGGCGGAGGAGTACAGCCGGTCGGGGGCGTCGTGATGGGTGAGGACCGCGTGCACGCCCGGCACCCGGAGCGCGTCGCGGGTGTCGATGGAGACGATCCGGGCGTGCGGGTGCGGGGAGCGCAGCAGCTTCATGTGCAGCAGCCCGGGCACCTCGACGTCGAAGGTGTAGCGGGCGGTGCCGGTGACGACCTGGGGGCCGGCGGGGGCGCCCAGGGACTTGCCGACGGCCTGCCCCGCCCCGGGGGACTCGGTGTGCTTGACCCCGCGCACCGCGTCCTCGATGGCCCGGTAGCCCGTGCAGCGGCAGATGTTGCCCTTGAAGGCGCGCGGCAGGTCGTCGAGCTTGCCGTCGTCGGCGGGCGTGCCGCGCTCGGCTTCGAGGGCGGTGGTGGTCATCAGGAACCCGGCCGTGCAGAAACCGCACTGGAAGCCCTGGGCGTCGAGGAAGCGCTGCTGCGTCGGGTGGAGCTCGCCGTCCGGCCGGGCCAGCCCCTCGACGGTGGTGACGGAGCGGCCCTCGGCGCGGACGGCCGGGTAGAGGCAGCTGTGCACCGGGCGCCCGTCGACGTGGACGGTGCAGGCTCCGCAGTCGCCCTGGTCGCACCCCTTCTTCACGCCGAACCAGCCCTGGTCGCGCAGGTAGGTGCGCAGGCACTGGCCGGGGCGGGGCGCGACCTCGCAGCGGCGCCGGTTGATGTCGATCTCGAAGCTCATCGGGGTACCTCCGGGAGGTCGCCGCGGGTGCGGGCGGGAGTGCCGGCGCCGGGGCCGGTGCGGTCGCGGTCGCGGTCGCGGGGATCGGGGGAGAGCTCGCGGCGTACCTCCTCGGCGAGGCGCAGGCCCATGTGGTGGCGCCAGGCGGGGAGCCCGTGGATGTCGTCGAACCAGTCGGCCTCCGCCACCTGGGCCTCGATCGCGGCGCGCAGTTCGGCGGCGGTGGGCGGCAGCGGGAACCAGAAGCGGAAGGGGCGCACGGTCGCGGCGGTGATCGTGACGGCGAGCGAGCCGTCCCGGGGGTCGCTGACGCCGATGACCAGGGCCGCGGAGCGCCCGAGCCCGTACAGCGAGGCCTGCCGGAAGGCGGTGCGGCTCTCCAGCGCGCGGGCGGGGAGGGTGACGGAGCGCAGCAGTTCGCCCTCGCGCAGGTCCTTGCGGCCGGCGCCGGTGACGAAGTCGGCGACGGGGATCCGGCGCACCGCGCCGTCCTGGCCCCGGAGCAGGCACACGCCGTCCAGCGCGGCGGTGAGGGAGATCATCGGGCCCGCGGGCAGGCCGTTGCAGAGGTTGCCGCCGACGGTCGCCATGTTCCAGATCTTGAAGGAGGCGAGGAAGGCGCGGCAGCACTGCTCGATGAGCGGGGCGGCGGTGGCGGGCAGGGTTCGGCCGAAGCGCGACAGCTCGGCGATCGTGCAGGTCGCGGCGATGTCGAGGGACCCGTCCGGGTTCCGGGACAGGGGCGCCCACCCCATGCGCGAGAGGTCGATCAGGCGGCGGATGTGCGGCTGGGGCTCGGAGAAGAGGTACGTGCCGCCGCCGAGGTAGGCGTCGCCGGGCCGCCAGGGCTCGCGGCGCCGCGGGTCGCGCACGTCGACCACCGTGTTGAGGTCCAAGGTCGGCCACCAGCCCCTTCTCCACCCCTGCGTCGCGCGTCCGGCGCGCGGTTGGTCCGCAGGTTTCCAGCCAGTGAAGCAACGGCGCGGGGGGCGGGACGACTGGTCACGGGCACGGAAACGTACGGACCCGGCAGGCCTTGCCCTGGATAATCAACCAAGAGGACTATGAGGCACTTGCCCTGGCATTTACTATGAGTGCCCCTGTATTTGCCTGGCGAATGTGGGCTGCCACCCGCCCTACGGAGTCCCACCTGCCGCAAGGAGTCCCGCCGTGCACGTCCTCGACCTGCTCCAGTCCGAAAACCTCGGCCTCACCCTGCTCTGGGGCGAGGACGCCCTTCTCGGCCAGGAGGTCAGCGGGGTCACCGCCACCGACCTGGAGGACCCGGGCCGCTTCCTGGGCCCCGGGGAGCTGGTGCTCAGCGGACTGGTCTGGTGGGCGCGGGACGACCCCGAGAAGGCCGACCGGTTCGTCGCCGCGCTCGCGGACGCCGGGGCCACCGCCCTGCTCGCCGGGGAGGAGACCCACGGCCGGGTCCCGGACGAGCTGGTCGCCGCCTGCCGGGCCCGCCGCGTGCCGATCGTCGCCGTGCCCGCGCGCACCAGCTTCCGGGCCGTGACGGAGGCGGTGTACCTGCGCCAGTGGGGGGACCTCAGCCGCCGCCCGACCCGGCTCTTCGCGCTGCCGGAGAACGTGCGCAGCGAGCTGAGCGGCCTGCTGGAACGGGGCGCCGGACCGGCCGAACTCCTCGACCGGGCCTGCGCGCACCTGGGCCGGGTGCCCTGCTACCTACTGACCGCGAGCGGGCGCACGATCGCCCGTACGCCGTCCGCGCCCGCCCTCCCGGCGCAGCGCGGGGCGGACGCGGTGGGCGGCGCCGCGCCGCGCCGGGAGGGCGGGGTCTCGCTGAACATCGAGGCCGAGGGCACGCCCTACGACGCCTGGCGGCTGCACCTGCCGGACGCGGACGCGGCGCCGCCGCGGGTGCTGCACGAGATCGCCGAGGTGCTCGCCCAGTACCGCGACGGCCAGGCGCGGCGGGTCGCGGCGGAGCGGGCCGCGGCCGAGGACCTGGTCGCGCTGGTGGAGGGGGCGGCGAGCGCCGACCCCGGGGCGCTGGAGGACGCGCTGGTCGCGGCCGGGCTGCCCGCGCGCGGCCCGTACCGGGTGCTCGTGGCCACCTCCGGGGACGCCTTGGCCGAGGCGCTGCGGCACCTGGGCGCGGCGGCGGCGGTCGGCGGTGCGGTCGCCGTGCTCCACGAGGACGACCCCGACGTCGACCTGGGCGCGGAGCTGCGCGCGCTGTGGCCGCTGCTCCAGCGCTGCCGTCCGGAGGACGAGCTGCGCGTGGGCGTCGGCGCGGTGGCGCGGGGCACGGAGGAGCTGCGGGCCTCGCTGAACCAGGCCCGGTTCGCGCTGACCGCGGCCGGGGACGGGGCCGCGGTCCGGGTGATCGACCAACTGGACACCCTGGCCGCGCTGCTGGCGGGCGTACCGGCCGAGGTCAGGGCGGTCTTCGGGGCGCGGACGCTGGGGGCGCTCGGGGAGGGGATGCTGCGGGAGACGCTGGAGGTGTTCCTCGCGCACAACTGCTCCTGGACGCGCACGGCCGAGGCGCTGCACCTCCACGTCAACACGGTGCACTACCGCATCGAAAGGGTGGAGGCGCTGACCGGTCGGGACCTGTCCCGGCTGGACCACAAGCTGGACCTGTACGCGGCCCTGCACTGCGCGTAGGTCAGGTCGCCGGCAGGTCGACGTGCACGTTCGTGGACTTCACCCGGGCCGTGACGGTCACCCCGACCTCGATGCCCAGCTCCTCGACCGACTCCCGGGTGACCACGGACACCAGGCGGTGCGGGCCGGACTGGATCTCCACCTGGGCCGCCACGTCGTCCACGCGCAGGCCCGTGACGATCCCGGCGAAGGAGTTGCGGACCGAGGTGGCCACCCCGCTGTCGGGCACCTGGTGCAGCCCGGCCGCGCGGTCCTTGGCGAAGACGGCGAGCGCCACCCCGTCGATCACCCGGGCCCCGGAAGCGGAACCGGAAGCGGGCAGGCGGCCGCTGTCCGCCCAGCGGCGGACGGTCTCCGAGCTGACGCCCAGCAGGTTCGCGGCCTGCCCGATCGAGTACGACGGCACGCCCGCACTGTAGCGGGCGGCCCGGCACGCACTGTTCGAGGGCCCGGAAAATCCACGGTGGTTCGAGGTGTTTTTGTCGACCTGTGGACTGGCGTAATACCTGCTGTCGTGGATACCGAAACTGTGTTCAAGCAGCCGCCCGATCATGCTAATTCGAATAACTGAACCACAGCGGCGCCGCTCAAGGCCGTGGTACTGTCGAATCAGTTGCAGTTGTGGTTCCCAAAAGACGACAAGCGCTTCCGACCTGGTGTTCTCCCGGCGGACGCGCTTTTTGTTTCCGGTGCTTTCCGGGTACGGGGCAATCATCGCGGCGATGCGGGGCTCGCACAGTGCGGCCCCCGGAACTGCCCCCGTTTGAAGGAGAAGTGGCATGGCTACTGGCACCGTGAAGTGGTTCAACTCTGAAAAGGGCTTCGGCTTCATCGCGCAGGACGGCGGCGGCGCCGACGTCTTCGCCCACTACTCGAACATCGCTTCCCAGGGCTTCCGCGAGCTCCAGGAAGGCCAGAAGGTCACCTTCGACGTGACGCAGGGTCCGAAGGGCCCGCAGGCGGAGAACATCGTCGGCGCCTGATCGCCGAGGCGAATTCGCCGGGGCCCGCACCTTGGGTGCGGGCCCCGGTTCGTTTATCTCCGTCCGTCTCCGCGCCGCGTCGCCCCAGGAGGGCCTTCACCACCCGCGTCACCAGCAGGACCCCTGACCGGAATTGCCGGGCGGGGGCGCTTCCGGCCCGAGGAGGTACCACCATGCGTCTTGTGATCGCCCGTTTCCCCTTCGACCTGAGCAAGGGCGAAGTGGAGGCGTCCATGAAGGGCGTCGCACCCCAGCCGATCACCGTCGCCTCCGTGGCCTCGGTGACCATCGGCCGCCGGACGTACCCGGTCAAGCAGGTCGGTCAGGTCATCACCCGCCAGGACCCGCGCGACTTCACGGCCAACGAAGTGGTCAGGGCGCTGACCCGGCTCGGCTTCACGTGTCAGCCCGCACTCGCCCCGGAGGAGCCGACGCCCCCCTCCGGCGACGGCGTCAACCTCTGGTAACCGCCCTCCCCGGCCGGGACCCGGTGGAGTGGGCGGCCTCCTGCCCGACACCGCCGACGCCGAAGGGCCCCGCAGCAGGCTGCGGGGCCCTTCGACGCGTCGCCCGGTTCAGTTCCCCTGGACCGGCAGGGACCAGCTGATGCCGCCCAACGACGACAGCCGGATGCTCGACAGCTCTTCCACGACCTGCTCCCCGGGCACCCGCCCCCGGGTCTTCACCAGGTGCGCGAGGACCGACAGCAGGTGGTCGGGCTCCAGGAACCGGGCCACCAGGCCCTGCGCGGCCAGTGCCTCCTGGACTCCCGGCCGCCGCCCCCGGACCACGACCAGCGTGCGCTCCTCCCGGACGTCCGCGACCATTCCGGCGGTGAGGTCCGCCACCGGCACCCGGACGGTCACCGCCACGCCCGCGGCCCCGGCGCTCCACTGCGCGACGTAGAACGACCCGTCGACCATCGCGTCGGTGACCTCCAGGCCCAGGCACACGGCGAGCTTGCCGAGCCGCTCCAGGTACGCGGCGGCCCCGTTGGCCTTTTCCAGGTCCTCCGACACGTCGTCGAAGATCTGGCCCTCGCCGTCGGGGATCGGCACGTCGGCCCACTCGCGGGCGATCCGCTCGCGGTGCGCCTGCTCCTGGGCCAGTCGGCTGTCGATGATCCGCCGGGCGTCGGTGCGTTCGGTGTCGCTCAGGCCCTCCTTCAGCGGGCCCATGTCCACCAGCAGGGACGGCGGGTCGGGCTGCTGCTCTTCGGGCAGGTCCGCCAGCTTCGCCAGCCGCTCGCGGTGCAGGCCCGTGATCCGCATCTTGGACACCTTCGCCAGCCACGCCGGCAGCCCGGACTCCACCTGCTGGGCGATCAGCTGCATCCGTGCCGAGTGGTCGACCCCGTCCTCGGTGAAGCTGATGTCCGCGGCGGCCCGGATGTAGCCGGCCATCTGTTCGCAGAGCTGCTCGACATCGGAGTAGAACAGCGACAGGGACGGTGCTTTGGACTGCCCCTTGTCCGGCTCCTCCTCCGACTTGATCGCTCCCGAGAAGCGCCGCTGCATCTCGCCGAACGGCACCCCGTGCAGCCACTCGTACGCCACCAGCGCCCGCAGCAGGGCGTTGACCTCGTCGGTGGCGGCGGCGTCCTCGTCGCTGGCCAGCAGGTCCTGGAGCTCCCGCGAGACCACCGGACGCCCGGCCTCGCGCAGCAGCCGTCCCGGCAGCGGGGCGCCCTCGGCGGCGACCCAGTCCGCGCAGTCCTGGCGCATCTGCTCCTGCTCGGCGCAGTACGTCAGGGTCATGGTGAGGACCGCGCCGTTCAGGGACGGCAGGTGGCGGTTGGTCCCTTCGGCCGGGAGCGACACCCAGGCCGTGACCTGCTTGATGGACCGGGCCCGGGAGGCGTGCCACAGCAGCTCTATCGTCCCGGCGCCGTTGCGGACGAGCCCGGCCAGCCGCTCCAGGTCGGGGGCGTCGTCCAGCTCCAGGCCGGACCGCCCGAGGGCCTGGCCCAGATCGGTGAGCTTCAGGCTCTTCGCCGCGCCGGGGCGGCTGTTCGCGCTCACCTCGTGGATCAGCTTGCGGCGCTGCAACTCCGCCAGGATCTCTTTGGGTTCGGGCAGCGGGGGGCGCTCCGGCTCGTAGCTGATCAGCAGGTTGTCGAGGATCACCTGGACCCGCGCCAGCCATTTGTTCTCGGCGAGCTTCCGGTTGTCCTGGCAGAGCACCTGGAGCACCAGGCCGCTGATCGACTCCAGGTCGCGGTACTGCGACCGGACGAAATCGGACCGGTGCTCGTTGCGCACGAACTTCTTGAACACCCCCTCGACCGTGGCCAGCTCCTTGATCTCGATGCTGCTCGACCCGTCGACGTTCTGCAGCTCCAGGTCGGAGGGGACGAGGATGTAGAACTGGCCGCGCTCGGCCACCGTCTTGCCCCGACGGCCCGCCCGACCGCCCTTGTTGTCCAGGTCCGCGGGCAGCAGCAGCTGCCGGGTGCGTTGCGGACCGGCGCCCGACAGGCCGGAGATGCTGGTCGCGACGACGGTGTCGGCGGGGAGGTTCAGGCCCACGGCGAGGGTGTCGGTGGCCACCAGTACACGCAGCAGTCCGTCCTCGGCCCGGAACTCCTCCTCCAGCAGCCGGCGCATCGGGGGCGCGAGCGCCGCCGAGTGCGCGGCCACGCCCGTGCGCAGGCCGCGGATCACCAGCTCGTAGCCGGGGATGTCGGAGGTCAGGAGCCGGTCGTACAGGTTGCCCTCCTGGCCGCGGAGGGCGGACTCCGCGCTGTTGTACCGGCCGTTGGCCCAGGGCGAGCCGTTCCTGGGCCGGTGGAAGGCCGCGTCCAGGACCTGTCGGATGCCGGCCGCCAGCTGGTCGGCGGCCGTCCGGGTCGGGACGAAGCAGATGATCCGGCGCTTGTCGTCCTGCTGGAGGATGCTGACGACGAGGGTGGCGGCGAGCTCGGCCGTGGACAGCTTGCGCTGGAGGCCGTTGAGGCCCTTGGACAGAGCCTGGGAGTACCGGCTGCGCAGGGCGGGCAGCCGGTGCTGCTCCCGCACCGGTTCCGGGGGCGTCCGACTGCCGGGCGTGACCATGCTCAGCAAGTGGGCGTCGTGCTGGACCAGCCACGCCCCCTGGTCCACGACGTAGGTGTCGAGGGGGACGGGCCGCTCGTTGCTGCTCGGGGTGAAGGTGGTGCGTTGGTCGCCCAGCCACCGCTTCAGCGTCTCGCCCGCCTCGGGGCTGAGGGCGGCCGACAGGCCGAGCAGGGCCGGCCGGTCACCGGGCCGCAGTTTGATCAGGGTGAGCAGCGCCTCCAGCTTGGCCGCGCGGGCGCTGGTCTCGGACAGCATCTGGAGCTCGTCGACGACCACGAGGCGGGTGCGGTCCAGCGGGCGCATCCCGTTGACCAGGTACACGCCGAGCTTCTCGTAGATCGCCACGGCGACCTTGTAGTGGCCGTTGCCCACCGGCCGGTCGCTCGCGGGGTAGTCCCGGGACACCCCGTACACCTGGCCCTGGAGCCGCTCCAGCGCCTCGTGGCCGCCGAGCCAGCTCTGCCACTCGGCCTCCTCCTGCGCCACCAGTGCCTTGATCGGCAGCAGCATCATGGCCGACTCGTCGTTGTTGAGGGCCATCGTCATGCCGACGCGGGCGATGGTGGTCTTGCCGCTGTTGGTCACCGCGTACACCAGGGCCACGCCGCGATCATCGATGATCTTCCGGCAGACCTGGAGCAGGTCCTGCTGGAACCGGTTGAGCCCGTCCCAAGGACCCAGCCGCTGCTCCCACACCGCCAGAATCGCCTCACGGAGATCGGGGCGCTGGGACCTGGGCAGCAGCTCGCCGTACCCGCCGACGGCGGGCAGGCGCTCGTCGCGGGCACGGGCGGGCGCGGTGGCGTGCGGCTCGCCGGCCTTCCCCGTGGCGCGGGCCCCGGGACCGGTCGGGGTCCGGGGCGGGATGACGGCGGTGACGGTCACTTCTTCGGGGGCGGGCACCGGCGGGGCGCCGGGGACGGCGGGCGTGCCCAGACCGTGCTTGGCCACGAGCCGTTTGATGTCCTGGTTGTGCCGGACACGGTCGTCCGCGCCCAGGTACAGGACGATCTTCCGCCAGTCCCAGGGGACCGCGCCCTGCTCGGCGCGGGCGCGCACGCGGAACCAGAAGTCCTTCGGGCTCTTGGTGTCGATGGGGATCTCGGAGTCCGGATATCCGAGATCCATGAGGATCCGTAGCCACTCGGCGTGGTCGAATGCCGAGCAGAGGCGACCGGAGAGCGTCTTCCAGTCCTCGGGCGAGATGTCCCAGGGGCCGGCCGCGTCGCCGTTCAGGTTCGGTTCGGGCAGGTGGGAAAGCGTCACTGCGTCTCCTTGGCCTCAGGAGGTACGGGTCAGGACGATCAGGTCGGTACTGATGGATCGGCACACCCCGGCGCGGTTCACCACGTCCTGGGCGGCGACGTGCGCGGCGGCGACGAGCGCCTGGCGGTCCAACGGGTCGGGCAAGGAAGCGAGTTCCTCGTAGAAGGCGGCGGCGAAGAGCGTCGAGCAGTCCGCGTCGAGCCGGCCGCGGTGGGCGATCACCACGTCGGCCAGCTCCGTGAACCGCCCGGCGATCACGTCGCTGTCGCACGAGCGCAGGACCAGCGCCCGCAGGTGGTGGCCGTAGTGCTCGGTGGCCAGCTGGAGCGTGCGGGCGAGTTCGGCCGCGGGCAGGGTGTGGGGTTCGCCGTCCTGGTCCTCCAGCAGCAGCCCCTCCTCGGTGCCGTGGCAGGCCAGGTGCAGGATGTCGGGCAGCTCCCGCCGGATGCGGACGAGGTCCGCGGAGGTGGCCGCGGGGCCGGGGACGACCTGCAGGCGGTCGCGGGCCGCCTGCAGGATCTCGCGCAGCTCGGCGGCGGCCCGGACGGCCCCGCGCCGAGCCGGTTCGGAACCGAGCACCATGACCTTGGGCACTCCGGGGGCGGGCGCGGTGGCGGCGGCCTCCGGGCCCGGGCCGGGGGCCGCCGCGAACACCGGGTTGTACGGGCGCCTCTCCCGCGCCTCGGCCAGGATCCGGCGGCGGCCGTCGGCCATGACGCCCGTCGCGAGGCTCGCCGACACCGTCTCCCAGTACTCCCGGGGCGACTTCGGCGCGTACGGCATCGCGTCGGCCGGGTAACCGGCGGCCAGCAGCAGTACCTCGGCCGGTCCGGGGGCGTTGTAGACGGTGGCCAGTTCGACGATCTCTTCTCGAAGCAGCGGCTCGGGCCGGGCGCCGGCGCTGCTCCCGGTCACAGGGCCGCTTCCAGGCGCAGCGGACGGGGAAGGGCGCGGGTGTAGCGCCGCAGCAGGGGGATCTTGACGCCCGCGGTGACCGTGCACCCCAGGTCCGTGACGGAACCGGCGGGGGTGCGGACGACGAGGCGCAGTGCGTGGCAGCCGGTCAGCTCGGTGGCGACGGTCCGCCGGAACTCCCAGCCGGGCGTGGACCCGAGCAGCCCCAGGGCCTGGGCGAAGGGCTGGTGGGCGGTGAACTCCCGGCTCCGTCCGACCTCGCCCAGCGAGGCGTCGGCGCCGAGGAGGGAGAGCTGCGGGCCCAGCCGCCATCTCCGGGTGACCTGGACGGCGTCCGTCAGCCGCATCGGGTCCATGGAGTGGGCCACCGGCGGCGGGGTCTCGGGCTTGGCCGAGAGGTCCAGGGCCAGGTGGGCGAATTCGAGCCGGGGCCGCTGGGGCGTGGGGGCGAAGGTGAGGGAGAGGTGGACCAGGTAGTACTCGTACGTGCCGGCCTGGGCGGTGGCGAAGGCGGCCAGGTCGGGATCGTCGGCCAGTCGATCGTGCGTGAGGCGTTGGGCGAGGGGGCCGCCCAGTCGGACCCGGCCGCGCAGTGGCGCGGGAGCATCGGGATCCTGGCGGGCGTCGGTGTCTTCGTCGCCGCGTAAGGCGTCGTCGGGCAGGAGGACCAGATCCTGCTCGGGTAGTTGTAGGTCGTCGAATTCGATCATCCGTCACCTCTCGGGCAGTGCGAGCCACCGAGGAACCGGCCGGAAAGTATCAGGCGCGTCCCCCACGGCAGCCTGTGCATGCGGAAGGCTAGCGACTGCCGAGCCCCCGGAACCAGCGGGAACGACAACTTCCACCTGATACGTGATCGGGCCGCGTCCGGGCACCGCGAACCGGGGAACGCCGAAGGGCCCCGCAGCAAGCTGCGGGGCCCTTCGACGTATTGCCCGGTGAGAGCAATGGCGGAGGATACGAGATTCGAACTCGTGAGGGGTTGCCCCCAACACGCTTTCCAAGCGTGCGCCCTAGGCCACTAGGCGAATCCTCCGCGACGAACAATACAAGACGTTGGGGGGTGCTCGCGAACGTGATCGCCCGCGGAGGATCCGCGGAAGGTCCGGGCGGGGTCCGGCTCGATTCCGGGGGCCTCCATCGGCTAGGGTGGGGTCAGCCCCTCACGTGGCGCTATCTCACCCAACTCCCCCAGGGCCGGAAGGCAGCAAGGGTAAGTGGGCTCTGGCGGGTGCGTGGGGGGCGCTTTGCGTTCCGGGGCGGATGCCGTGCCGGCGCCGGAGTTCCGGGGCGCCCCGTGTTCCTCGTCTGCGTCGCGTTGTCGGCGGGCCCGGATAACCTCGTGAGTGTGTCGTCCCTTGCGCTGTACCGCCGCTATCGCCCCGAATCGTTCGCCGAGGTCATCGGGCAGGAGCATGTCACTGCCCCGCTGATGCAGGCCCTGCGCAACAACCGGGTCAATCACGCGTACCTGTTCAGCGGGCCGCGGGGGTGTGGCAAGACCACCAGCGCCCGCATCCTGGCGCGCTGCCTGAACTGTGAGCAGGGCCCCACGCCCACGCCCTGCGGGGAGTGCCAGTCCTGTCGCGACCTCGCGCGCAACGGGCCGGGTTCCATCGACGTCATCGAGATCGACGCCGCCTCCCACGGTGGCGTGGACGACGCCCGTGACCTGCGGGAGAAGGCCTTCTTCGGGCCGGCGGCGAGCCGCTACAAGATCTACATCATCGACGAGGCGCACATGGTTACCTCGGCGGGCTTCAACGCCCTGCTGAAGGTGGTCGAGGAGCCGCCGGAGCACCTCAAGTTCATCTTCGCGACGACCGAGCCCGAGAAGGTCATCGGGACGATCCGCTCGCGCACGCACCACTACCCCTTCCGGCTCGTGCCGCCCGGCACCCTGCGCGAGTACCTCGGCGAGGTCTGCGGCCGCGAGGGCGCCACCGTCGAGGACGGGGTGCTGCCGCTCGTGGTGCGCGCGGGCGCCGGTTCGGTGCGCGACTCGATGTCCGTCATGGACCAGCTGCTCGCGGGCGCCGCCTCCGACGGTGTGACGTACGCCATGGCCACCTCCCTGCTCGGCTACACCGACGGCTCGCTCCTCGACTCCGTCGTGGACGCCTTCGCCGCCGGGGACGGCGCCGCCGCCTTCGAGGTCGTGGACCGCGTGGTGGAGGGCGGCAACGACCCGCGCCGCTTCGTCGCCGACCTGCTGGAGCGGCTGCGCGACCTGGTGATCCTGGCCGCGGTGCCCGACGCCGGGGAGAAGGGGCTCATCGACGCCCCCGCCGACCTGGTGGAGCGGATGCAGGCCCAGGCCTCCGTGTTCGGGGCCGCCGAGCTGAGCCGCGCCGCCGACCTGGTCAACACCGGGCTGACGGAGATGCGGGGGGCGACCTCGCCCCGGCTCCAGCTGGAGCTGATCTGCGCCCGGGTGCTGCTGCCGGCCGCCTTCGACGACGAACGGTCCTTCCAGGCCCGGCTCGACCGGCTGGAGCGCGGCGGAGCCGCCTTCGCGGCCGCGGGCCTCGGCGCGGGGGCCGCCGTGGCCCCGCTGCCCGCCGCCGCGCCCGCCGCGCCCGTGTACGCC
>NZ_JBHWLC010000082.1:0-35266 GCF_042730635.1 Streptomyces sp. NPDC059917 | reverse complement strand
CCGCCTACTGGACGTAATCGGGCGTTCCGACAACGCCGCGAGGCGCGGTACCAGGCGTCGCGAGCCAGGCGCTACTTTCGAAACACGCCCTAGCGGCCGCGCGGCTTGCCGCGCTTGGCGCCGCCCTTGCCGCCGCCCTTCGCGCCGCCCCCGGAGGCACCGCGCGGGTTCTTGCCCGCGGTCGGCTTGCCGCCGCCGGGCTTGCGGCGGGCCGCCGCGGGGTCGGGGCGCTTGGCCTTCTTCGGCTGCGGCGGGGTCGGCGTGCGCCCCCGCGAGCTGTTGACCGTACGACCGCGCACGATCCCGATGAACTCCTCCACCAGCTCGGGCGCCTCGTCCGCCTCCGGCCACGACAGCGCGATGCGCGACTGCGGCGCCTCCGTCAGCGTGCGGTAGGTGAGGTCCTTGCGGTGGTGCAGACGGGCGAGCGACTGCGGCACGACGAGCACGCCGATCCCCGCCGCCACCAGCTCGATCGCGTCCTCCGTCGTCTCGGGGCGGGCGATCGCGGGCTTGCCCGGCAGCTGCTCCCAGTCGAGGGTGTCGTCGAGGGGGTGCAGCACGATCTCCTCGGCCAGATCGCCCGTGGAGACCTCTTCGACCGCCGCGATCAGGTGGTCCTTGGGGATCACGACCACGGTGGTCTCGGTGTAGAGGGGGATCGCACTGAGGTCCGTGCGGTCGATCGGCAGCCGCACGAAGCCCGCGTCGGCGCCGCCGCCGCGCAGCAGCGCGGGCGCCTCGCCGGGGGTCACCTGGACCAGCGTCAGCGGGACGTCGGGCAGCCGCTCGTTCCAGATCCGCACCCACTTGGTGGGCGTCACTCCCGGGACGTACGCGAGCCGGAACGAAGGGGGTGTTTCCGAGCCTGTCACCCGGCCAGGTTACCGGTCGTGGTCGGAGGTAGCGCACACGCTCGATACCCTTGACCCCATGACGTCGCACCAGAACGCCCAGACCATGAAGCCCGCGACCGCGGCGAAGAAGCTGGGTGTGTACCTCGAGGCCACACCCGCCGAGTTCCAGGAGGGTGTCGTCTCGCGGGCCGAGCTGAGTGCCCTCCAGGCCGAGCCGCCCCAGTGGCTCCAGGACCTCCGCCTCAACGGTCCGCACCCGCGTCCCGTCGTCGCGTCCAAGCTCGGCGTCTCCATCGCCGGTCTCGCGCGCGGGGGCGTCACGGACGCCCTGACCACCGAGCAGATCGAGGCCATCAAGGCCGAGCTGCCCGAGTGGCTCCAGAAGGAGCGCGCCACGCAGGCCGACGTCCGCAAGGAGACGGTCCGCATCAAGGAGCGCAACGCGGAGCGCGCCGCGAAGGCCGCCGGCCAGAACCCCTGATCGCGAAGATCACCACCGGTGCCCCGGACCCGCGGACCTGCCGCGGGGCCCGGGGCACCGGTGCGTGGTGCCGCGCCGCGCCCCCGGGGCCGGTGTCAGCGCGGCCGGTTGAAGCGGAGCATGTTGCCCGCCGGGTCGCGAAAGGCGCAGTCGCGGACGCCGTACGGCTGGTCGGTCGGCTCCTGGAGCACCTCGGCGCCCGCCGCCCGGATCCGCTCGAAGGTCGCGTCGACGTCGTCGGTCGTGAAGATCACGCCGCGGAGCAGGCCCTTGGCCAGCAGTTGCGCCATGGCCTGCCGGTCGGCCGGCGAGGCGTTGGGGTCGGCGAGCGGCGGTTCGAGGACGATCTCCACGTCGGGCTGCTCGGGGGAGCCGACGGTGACCCAGCGCATCCCCTCGAAGCCGACGTCGTTGCGCACCTCCAGGCCGAGGGTGTCGCGGTAGAAGGCGAGCGCCGCGTCGTGGTCGTCGACCGCGATGAAGCACTGCGAGAGCTTGATGGTCATGACTGCGACGCTACGACGTGCGGCCGGATCCCGCCCCCGCTTGCGGCGGCCCGCTCCGGGAGGGGCGGGTGAGGATCTTGGCCACGCAGGCGGGGATCGCCGCGCCCTCCTCGTGGCGGCGGGCCCGGTAGGCGCTGGGGCTCTCGCCGACCAGTTCGGTGAAGCGGGAGCTGAACGACCCCAGCGAGGTACAGCCGACCGCGAAGCAGACCTCGGTCACGCTGAGGTCGCCCCGGCGCAGCAGCGCCTTGGCCCGCTCGACGCGGCGGGTCATCAGATAGCCGTACGGCGTCTCGCCGAAGGCCGCGCGGAAGCTGCGCGAGAAGTGCCCGGGGGACATCAGCGCGATGGCCGCGAGCGCGGGAACGTCCAGGGGCTCGGCGTAGTCGCGGTCCATCGCGTCCCGGGCGCGGCGCAGTCGTACGAGGTCCTCGATCGTCACCGGCCCAGCATCGCACGGGCGTCCGCCGCCACGGGGCCGATGTTCCCTTCGAGCAGCGTCTGCTCGATCGGGGGCCGGTCCCACAGGGCCAGGATCTCGTTGGCGACGTCCACCACGGGCAGGTGCTCCTCGTCCCGCACGGTGACGGCCGCGGCTTTCAGGGTGCGCGGCACGGCTCCGGCGTCCAGCAGGAGGCGCCATTCCCGGACGCCGACCGCCAGGAACTCCAGCGCGGGCAGGCCCGTGACCTCCAGCGGGTCCGCCAGGGCGCCGGGCGCCGCCGTGAGCGTGCGCAGCCGGGGCAGTCCGAGGACCGGGGCGAGGGCGAACGGCGCGCCGCCGCCGTCCGGGGCCTCGACGGTCAGGACCTCCAGGGCGGGGTGCGCGGCCTCCTCGACGCTGCCGAGGCCGCCGGTGCGGACCGCCGCCGTGATCCCGGGCGGCTCCGCGACGCGGCCGTGGGGCTCCTCCCGTACCCGGCCCAGCACGAAGTCGGTGAGGGAATCGGCCACCAGCTCGGCGCCGAGGCTCTGCTCGTGACCGACCAGCAGGACCTGCCCGAGGTGGCCGCCCGGGCCGGGCGTGAGGTCGATCGCGTACTCGTCGCCGCCGTTGCTCCCGAAGCCGATCCAGCCCGGCGAACCGGCCAGGGGCTGCACCGCGGCGTCGGGTGCGGCGCCGATCGCCCGCCGGGCGCCGATGCCCCAGCCGGTGTGGCGCTCCGCCGCGTCGACGGCGCGCAGGTCCGCCGGACCGCCCAGCTCGCAGCCGACCGCGTCGCCCGCGAGGTCGGCGCCCTCGAAGTCGTCGAACCAGTCCACCCGGGCCACCCGGTAGAGCGCCTTCAGTTCCTCGGACAGGGTGACGCCCAACCGTGCCTCGGCGGCGTCGATCTCCTCCCGGGTCGCGCCCACGGCGTCGGGCAACCGCTCGCGCAGCGTCCGCTCCAGCAGCGCCGGATCCGCCGACGGCGCCGGTACCGCCCCGGGCACCGGTTCGGGGCGGCGCAGCCAGGGAGCGGGGAGGGAGCCCTCGACCAGGACGAGGACGCCCAGGTCGGCGTAGCCGCAGGGGGCCTCCACGACGGGGCTCGGCCAGACCACGGCGAGCGTGGTCCGCCCGTCCGGCCGGACCTCCGCGCGGAAGGCGACCTCCTCGACGCGGCCGCGCGCCAGCGCCCGCTGCAGGTCCTCCACCGCGCCGCGCGCCGTCGCCGACATCGCGCCCCGGTGGGCCAGGCTCCATCCGTGCTGCCCGACGCGTCCCGCCACCCGGGCCACCTGCCCGCGCTCGCGCCGCGGGTCCGCGGTCAGCACCAGCCGCAGTACGGGCTCCCAGGCCGCGAACTGGGACACCGAGGACAAGGGGGGTCTGTGATCCGTCATGATCAGACCGTACGCAGTGGTCGGCGGGTTCTCGGGGGCGGGGCGAATGATCGAAGTCGGGCGGCAGGGCGCGTTCAGCGCGAACAGCGTCGGCTGGGAGCGCCGGCCGTTCCCCTTGGCGTTCAGCCTCCGCGAGACCGAGGGGCTGTGGCGGGTGCAGGCGTGCGCGGCGCAGGCCGGTGAGCTGGTCGACCTGCTCGCGGCCGCGGCGAACGACGCGGTGGCGGTGGTGTCGCTGGAGACCAACTCCTCCCTGGACGAGCACGGGCACCCCCTGCGGCCCTCGCTCGTCGCGGCCGACCTCGGCGTGCCCTGCGCGGTCCACCCGCTCGGACCCCGGGCAGCCGGGATGAACGGCCTCGGGGAGGAGTTCCTGGTGCTGGAGCGCGACCTGCTGCCGCGTCTGCTGGACGGCACCTGGTCGCCGTACGAGTTCGCCCTGATCGACCTGCCCGCCGACCGGAGCCCGGAGCAGCTCGACGAGCTCGCCCTCGTGCTCGGCACGACCGGCTTCGAGGAGCCGCTCCTGAGCCGCCTGACCGGCTCCCGGGTCTGGTTCTCGGGCCACGACGACTGCTACCTGCTCCTGGAGACGAGCGACCCCGCCCTGCCGGCCGCGGTCCTGGCGCGGCTGCTGGCGCTGATGGCCGGCGCCGCCCTCGTCGACGGCGAGCGGAAGCCCCTCGCGCGCGTTCCCGAGCCCGCTCCCGGGCTCGCCGAGCGGCTGATCGCCGCGGCACCCCACTGGATCGGAGCCCTGGGCGAGGTGGGCGACCCCACGGGCGCCGAGCCGCTGGTCACCATCGACCTGGCCGCCCTGCCCGCGCCCTGGCGGCTGGGCGAGCCCTTCCCCGGGCGGGTCGACTTCACCGCGACCCTCGACGTGCGCCGGGGCACCTGGCGGCTGCGGTGAAAATCGCTGTCCGATCATCGGAGCGCGGTGATAGACATCCGGCGTGGAAAAGAATCTTGAGTTCCCGGACCTGCTGCGGCTGATCGACGAGCGGTCGACCGCCTTCCGGGCCGCCGTCGCCGCAGCGCCCAGCCTCGACGCACAGGTGCCCACCTGCCCCGAGTGGACGCTGTTCGATCTGGTGCGGCACCTGGGCGGGGGAGACCGTTTCTGGGCCGCCATCGTCGGCGCGGGCCCCGCCGACGGCCCGCCGGCCGAGGCCGTCGCCGCGCGCGCCGCGCTGGAGGTGCCGCGGGAGCGCGAGGCCCTGCTGGCCTGGCTGGCCGCGTCGACGCAGCTCCTGCTGAGCGCCCTGCGCGAGGCGGGACCGGACGCCGAATGCTGGGCGTGGTGGAGCGCCCTGCAGACGCCGCGCAGCTCCGGCGGAGTCGCCCGGCACCGGGTCCAGGAGAGCGCGGTGCACACCTACGACGCCCTGCTCGCCGCGGGCGACCCGCAGCCGCTGCCGGTCGAGCTGGCCCTCGAAGGCGTCGAGGAGTTCCTGTTCACCTGCGTCGCGTCGTCCAGCGCCTGGCCGCACGAGCCCACGACCTTCGACTTCCACGCCTCCGAGGGCCGCTCCTGGCGCCTCACGGTCGACGGCGACGGCGCCCGCTCCACCCGCATCCCCGCGCCCACCGAGGCGGCCGGTGCCTCCGTCCACGGCACGGCCGGTGAGCTCGTCCTCTACTTCTACGACCGCGTCCAGGCCGCCTCCCTGCGCGTCGAAGGGGACGCGGGCCTGCTCGACCTCCTCCGCGCCTGGGAGCCGGAGAACTGACACCTCGCGCCGTGACGGTGGGGCCCCGCGGGACGCGGGGCCCCACGCGGCGTTTCCCGGCCCGCCGCCCGCCCGGCCCGCCCGTACGGGGATGCGGGGGCCGATCGGAGCTTTGCATAAACGTGCATCGAAACGTATAGTCATGCCATCGACGAGGAGGGTCCGATGGTGGTTCGTGTTGCGGTGGCCGGAGCGAGCGGGTACGCGGGCGGGGAACTGCTGCGCCTGCTCCTGGCCCACCCCGAGGTCGAGATCGGTGCGCTGACCGGCAACTCCAACGCCGGAGCGCTGCTGGGCTCGCTCCAGCCGCACCTCGTGCCGCTGGCCGGGCGCACCCTGGAGGCGACCACCCCCGAGGTGCTCGCCGGTCGGGACGCCCCGCACGACGTGGTCTTCCTCGCCCTGCCGCACGGCCAGTCGGCCGCCGTCGCCGCCCAGCTCGGCGAGGACGTCCTCGTCGTCGACATGGGCGCCGACCACCGGCTGCGATCCGCCGCCGACTGGGACGCATTCTACGGGGCCCCGCACGCCGGTACGTGGCCCTACGGCCTCCCCGAACTGCCGGGCGGCCGCGCCGCGCTGGAGGGGTCCAAGCGCATCGCGGTCCCGGGTTGCTACCCGACCGCCGTCTCCCTGGCCCTCTTCCCGGCCTACCGGGACGGGCTCGCCGAGCCCGAGGCCGTGATCGTCGCCGCCACCGGAACCTCCGGCGCGGGCAAGGCGCTCAAGCCCCACCTGCTCGGCTCCGAGGTGATGGGCTCCATGAGCCCGTACGGCGTGGGCGGCGGCCACCGGCACACCCCGGAGATGATCCAGAACCTCTCGGCCGTCGCCGGGACCCGCGTCTCGGTGTCCTTCACCCCGACGCTCGCCCCGATGGCCCGGGGCATCCTGGCCACCTGCTCGGCCAAGGCCGTCCCCGGAACCACCGCCGAGTCGGTGCGCGCCGCCTACGAGAAGGCCTACGCCGACGAGCCCTTCGTGCACCTGCTCCCCGAGGGGCAGTGGCCCGCGACGGCATCCGTCTACGGTTCCAACGCCGTTCAGGTCCAGGTCGCGTACGACGCGTCCGCGCAGCGGATCATCGCGATCAGCGCCATCGACAACCTGACCAAGGGCACCGCCGGTGGCGCGGTGCAGAGCATGAACATCGCCCTCGGGCTCCACGAGAGCTTGGGTCTTTCCACGATCGGAGTCGCACCGTGAGCGTCACGGCAGCACAGGGGTTCAGCGCGGCGGGCATCGCCGCCGGGATCAAGGCCAACGGCAACCCGGACCTGGCCCTCGTGGTCAACCACGGGCCGCGCCTGAGCGCGGCGGGCGTCTTCACCTCCAACCGGGTCAAGGCCGCCCCCGTCCACTGGTCCGAGCAGGTCCTGCGCGGCGGCACCGTCAGCGCCGTGGTCCTCAACTCCGGCGGCGCCAACGCCTGTACCGGCCCCCGGGGCTTCCAGGACACCCACGCCACCGCCGAGAAGGTCGCCGCCGTCCTCGGCGGCGAGCACAACGCCGGTGAGATCGCCGTGGCCTCCACCGGGCTGATCGGCGTGCTCCTGCCCATGGACAAGCTGCTGCCCGGCATCGAGACCGCGGCTGACGCCCTCTCCGCCGACGGCGGCGAGGACGCGGCCGTCGCCATCAAGACCACCGACACCGTCCACAAGACCGCCACCGTCAGCCACGCCGCGGGCTGGACCGTCGGCGGCATGGCCAAGGGCGCCGGGATGCTCGCCCCGGGCCTGGCCACCATGCTCGTCGTCCTCACCACCGACGCCGACCTGGACAGCGCCACCCTCGACAAGGCGCTGCGGGACGCGACCCGCACCACCTTCGACCGGGTCGACTCCGACGGCTGCATGTCCACCAACGACACCGTGCTGCTCCTCGCCTCCGGCGCCTGCGGCACCGCCCCGGCCTACGACGAGTTCGCCGAGGCCGTACGGACCGTCTGCGACGACCTGGCCCGCCAGCTCATCGGCGACGCCGAGGGCGCCAGCAAGGACATCCGGATCGAGGTCGTGAACGCGGCCAGCGAGGACGACGCCGTCGAGGTGGGCCGCTCCATCGCCCGCAACAACCTCCTCAAGTGCGCCATCCACGGCGAGGACCCGAACTGGGGCCGGGTGCTCTCCGCGATCGGCACCACCAAGGCCGCCTTCGACCCGGACCGGCTGAACGTCGCCATCAACGGGATCTGGGTCTGCAAGAACGGCTCCGTCGGCGAGGACCGCGACCTGGTCTCGATGAAGGGCCGCGAGGTCCGGATCACCGCCGACCTGGCCACCGGCAGCGAGTCCGCGGTCATCTGGGCCAACGACCTGACCGCCGACTACGTCCACGAGAACAGCGCGTACTCCTCATGAGCGCCGGATCCGGCAGTGCCCGCAAGCACACCGCCCTCCCCAAGGCCGAGATCCTCATCGAGGCACTGCCCTGGCTGACCCGCCACAACGGCAAGATCGTCGTCATCAAGTTCGGCGGCAACGCCATGATCGACGAAGACCTCAAGGCCGCCTTCGCCCAGGACGTGGTCTTCCTGCGCCAGGCCGGTCTGCGCCCGGTCGTCGTGCACGGCGGCGGTCCGCAGATCAACGCCCAGCTCGACCGGCACGGCCTGGTCAGCGAGTTCAAGGCGGGCCTGCGCGTCACCACCCCGGAGGCGATGGACGTCGTGCGGATGGTGCTCGCCGGACAGGTCCAGCGCCAGCTCGTCGGCCTGCTCAACCAGCATGGACCGCTCGCCGTCGGCATGACCGGCGAGGACGCCCACACCATCACCGCCGTCCAGCACCGGCCGGAGATCGACGGCGAGAGCGTCGACATCGGCCGGGTCGGCGAGATCACCGCCATCGAGACCGGTGCGATCGAGGCGCTGCTGGCGGACGGCCGGATCCCGGTCATCTCCTCCATCGCGCGCAGCGCCGACGACGACCACGTCTACAACGTCAACGCCGACACCGCGGCCGCGGCGCTCGCGGCCGCCCTCGGCGCCGAGACCCTGATGGTCCTCACCGACGTCGAGGGGCTGTACGCGGACTGGCCGAACAGCGACGAGGTCATCAGCCGGCTCACCGTCAGCGAGTTGGAGAAGCTGCTCCCCGAGCTGTCGAGCGGCATGGTCCCCAAGATGGAGGGCTGCCTGCACGCCGTCCGCGGCGGCGTCGGCACCGCCCGCGTGATCGACGGACGGGTCCAGCACTCGATCCTGCTGGAGATCTTCACCGACGAGGGCATCGGCACCATGGTCGTGCCCGACGCAGAGGGAGGGGAATCCGCGTGAGCGGGAACAGCTCGAACCAGGAGTACACGGGCCGCTGGAAGGCGGCGCTCACCGACAACTACGGCACCCCCGCGCTCGCGCTCGTGCGCGGCGCCGGGGCCCAGGTCTGGGACGCGGACGGCAAGCAGTACACCGACTTCGTCGGCGGCATCGCGGTCAACGCCCTCGGCCACGCCCACCCGGCGGTCGTCGGGGCGGTCTCCGCGCAGATCGCCTCGCTCGGCCACGTCTCCAACCTCTACGCCTCCGAGCCGGTCATCGCGCTCGGCGAACGGCTGCTCCAGCTCTTCGGCCGCCCCGGCAAGGTCTTCTTCTGCAACTCCGGCGCCGAAGCGGTCGAGGCGGCCTTCAAGGTCGGCCGGCTGACCGGACGCACGCACATGGTCGCCACCACGGGCGGATTCCACGGCCGCACCATGGGCGCCCTCGCCCTGACCGGGCAGCCCGCCAAGCAGGCCCCCTTCCTGCCGCTGCCCGGCGAGGTCACCCACGTCCCCTACGGCGACGTGGAGGCCCTGCGGGCCGCCGTCACCGAGGACACCGCCCTCGTCCTGATCGAGCCGATCCAGGGCGAGAACGGCGTGGTCGTCCCACCCGCCGGGTACCTGACCGCCGCCCGCGAGATCACCCGTGCCACCGGCACGCTGCTCGCCCTCGACGAGGTGCAGACCGGCATCGGCCGCTGCGGGCAGTGGTTCGAGCACCAGGCCCACGACGGGGTCGAGCCGGACCTCGTCACGCTCGCGAAGGGGCTGGGCGGCGGTCTGCCGATCGGCGCCCTCGCCGCCTTCGGCCCGGCCGCCGACCTGCTCCGGCCCGGCCAGCACGGCACCACCTTCGGCGGGAACCCGGTCGCCTGCGCCGCCGGGCTCGCCGTCATCGACACCATCGCCGCCGACGGACTCCTGGGCCGGATCAAGGAGCGGAGCGAGCAACTGCGCTCCGGAATCGAGGGCGCCGGTGCGGACGGGCGCCACCCGTTGGTATCCCATGTCCGCGGTGCGGGCCTCCTGCTGGGTATCGTGCTGACCGAGCCCCTCGCACCGAAGGTGCAGCAGGCGGCTCAGGATGCCGGCTTCCTGGTCAACGCGCCCGCCCCCGACGTCGTACGGCTGATGCCGCCGTTCGTCCTCACCGAGGCGGAGGCGGACGCGTTCCTCCGGGCCCTGCCCGGCATCCTCGACGCGGCCCACGGGGACGGATCCGGAGAATGAGACGACGATGAGTCAGGCGCAGGAACACGAGGCGAGCGGCCAGTCCGTTCCGCAGACCCGAACCGCCCGCCACCGCCGGATCGTGGACATCCTCAACCGGCAGCCGGTCCGCTCCCAGAGCCAGCTGGCGAAGCTGCTCGCCGACGACGGGCTGAGCGTCACCCAGGCGACGCTCTCCCGGGACCTCGACGAGCTGGGCGCGGTGAAGATCCGCAACACCAACGGCGAGTTGATCTACGCGGTTCCGAGCGAGGGCGGTTTCCGCACCCCGCAGGCCCCGCTGGGCGAGTCGGCGAAGGAGGAGCGCATGCGGCGCCTCTCCGGTGAACTGCTGATCTCGGCGGAGGCGTCCGCGAACCTGGTGGTCCTGCGCACCCCGCCCGGCGCCGCCCAGTTCCTCGCCTCGGCGATCGACCAGGCCGAACTCCAGGCCATCCTCGGCACGATCGCGGGTGACGACACCCTGATGCTGATCAGCCGCGATCCCGCGGGCGGTCAGGCGCTGGCCGATCACCTCCTGCGTCTGGCGCAGAAGGAGGGCTGAGGGCGACCCTGGGGGGATGAGCCAACACCCCCTCTGGGCAGCGGTGTTCGAGGCCGCTGCCGTCGCCCTTGCCTGTTACGCCGTGCTCGGAGTGCTCTGGCGCCTGCGGGACCGGTCGGACCGGTCCGCGGCCGCGCTGCTGGCCACCGCGCCGCCCGATCCGTACCACGCGGTGGCCGTGGCGGGTCGGGCCGAGGACGTCCACCGCCCGGCGGTCGCCCGGTTGCTGCTCGACGGCTCCGTGGAGGTGGACGAGCGTGGCAGGCTCGTCCCCGCCGCCGGGAGCCCGCACCAGGAGGCGCCGTCGGCTCCGGTGCACCCGCTGCCCGCCGCCGTCCTCGCCGCGCTCGTCCGCCGCTCCCGGCCCACGAGCACGGCGGAGCTGTCCGGGGACCGGGAGCTGCGCGCGGCCCGCGAGGCCTTCCTGACCGCTGAGGACGCGAAGTACCCGCACCTGGCCGAGGTCCGCGACCACGACCGGATCGCCGACCTCGCGGTCCTGCTCGTCATGGCGGTGGTCGCCTGGTACAGCTTCCAACTGGTGGTGCTCTCGCGGCCGGACACGCTGCGCGGGATCGTGCTGATGGGCACCTTCGTCCTCGCGGTCGCGGTCGGGGCCTGCGGCGCGCTGCTCGCCGCCATGGCCATGGTGCGGGTGTGGCCGGGGCGCCGCGACCACTTCCGCACGCACTGCGCCGCGCTGCCCCCGCACCCGGACCTCCTCGCTCTGGACCCGGAGCTGCTGGCCCGCGTGGACCACCGGGAGCCGCGCCCGGTGGAGTACGACACCTGGGTGGACAGCGGCGGCGCGTTCTGAGCCGCCGCCCGCGGGCGCCGGTGTTCAGTACCGGGTCACGTCCAGCGGCCCCGACTCCGTGCCCACCGCGATGTGCGGCCGGCGTTCCGGTCGGGCCCAGCGCAGGATCGCGCGCATGGACTCCTCGGGCACCGACACGCATCCCGCCGTCGCGCCCTTGCCGTTGACGTGCAGGAAGATCCCCGCGCCGCGCCCGTGCACCGGCCGGTCGTAGTTGAAGCCGATGACCAGGGCGTGGGCGTACTGCTTCGCGTAGCCCACCAGGTGCTCCGCCTCGCCGGGCGCGCAGTCGGCGGGCAGCGGCTCCACCCACCGGTTGTAGTGGAACGAGGCGTTGTCCTGGCACCACCAGGAGCCCTCGCGGACGGGCCGGTAGGTGTACGCCGTCCCCACGGGCGCCGGTCGGATCCCGAAGGCGTACGGCAGGTCGTACAGGCCGGTGGGCGTGGTGTCGGTGCCCTGGACGCGGGTGGCGCCCTCGGTGAGGCCCTTCGCGCCGAACCGGGCGGGCGCCCGGCCCATCGCTACCCACCGCCCGGACCGGCGCTCCCACCAGGTCAGGCGGCCGGTGGTCGCACCGGCCGAGGGGGCGACGGCGGTGATCAGCTGGCTTCCGCCACCGGTGTCGGCGAGCCGGTCCGCGAGCGTGGATCCCCACGGCGGTCCCGACGCGGCGAGCAGGGAGGTGACGAAGAGTGAGCCGAGGGCGAGGGCGGTTCGCAGCACACGTCAGACGGTACGCGGCGGGAGCGGCAACGGCAGTGCGGGCAGGCCGTCCAGGCTCGTCGCGATGAATTCCTTCTTCTCGCAGTACTGCGAGAACTCCTCGTCGGTCTTGCGGCCGAAGTACTCCGCGTGGAGGGTGCGCTCGCCCTGGTACTCCATGAAGGGGACGGCGTAGCCGCACACGTCGGAGATCCGCTTGGTCCGTACGACGATGACCGCGCGGGCGGAGGGCCCGTCGGCCGCGCCGAACAGGGCGATCAGCTCGCCCCACCGGGGGTCGTCGCGGAAGACCGCCTCGCCCTCGCCGTGGATGCGGACGATGTTGGGCGGCCCGGAGAAGGCGCACCACATGAGGGTGATCCGGCCGTTCTCGCGGACGTGGGCGATGGTCTCGGCGCCGCTGCCGCCGAAGTCCAGGTAGGCCAGGGTGTGTTCGTCGATGACGACGAGGGTGCCCGCGCGGCCCTTGGGGGAGAGGTTGACGTGGCCGTCGCCCGCCAGCGGCGCGGTCGCGGTGAAGAACATCGGCTGGGCCTCGATGAAGGCGCGCAGCCGGCCGTCTATGTGCTCGTGCAGCTTTCCCATGCCGTCCAGTATCCGCTCCGGTCCCGCTCAGCCGCGGGGGAGTCCGAGGCGTGAACGCATCAGGTACATGACGTGATCGCCGAAGAGCCCGGAGCAGCGCTCCAGCAGGGCGCCCACCTCCGGATCGCCGGCGGGCAGGGCGGGCGGGGCGTACGGCGACCACATGGCCCGCACGTGCTGCTCCGCCCGTCGGCGCAGGCCCGGGTCGGGGTCGTCGAGCAGGAGCACGTCGGCCCGCAGCCCGGCCACGCCGCCCCGCGCGCGCAGCAGCCGGTGGGCGGCCCGCCGCTGCGACGGGGGCCGTCCGGCGGCGAGCAGTTCGACGAGCCGGGCCTCGGGCAGCCGGTCGGCGCCCGGCAGCAGCGCGAGGGCCGCCTCGCGCACGACGGCCCCCGCCGGATCGGTCAGCAGCGGGAACAGGTCGGCGGCGGCCGCCGCGTCGAGCAGCCGCAGCCCGGCCACCGCGCCGGCCCGCACCGCCGGTCGGTGGTGCGTCAGCAGCCCGCGCAGCAGCGGCGCGTCCGCGCGCCGCCCGCACTCGGCGAGCCCGAGCACGGCGCCGCCGCTCACGGCGGCGGGCTCGGCGCACAGCTCCAGGTAGTGGTCGCGGGGGTCGCCGCCGTCTTGGCCGACCAACCAGCGGGCGCAGGCCCGTACGACGCCCGTGCGGTCGGCGAGGTGGGCCGCGGCCTCGGACGCGCGGCCCGCGCGGCGCAGGGCGGTGACCCCGGCGGCCCGGACCTGGCCCGAGCGCGAGCCGAGCAGCAGGTCGACCACGGCGTCGGCGTCCGGCCCCGGCGTCCCCGCGGCCAGTACGGCGAGCGCCCCGTCGGTCCACAGTCGGCGCAGCACCGGGTCGGCCTCACGCGCGGCCGCCCGGGCCAGCTCCCGCGCCCCCGGGTGCGCGGAGTCCAGCAGCAGCCGCCCGGCGAGGCGGCGCGCGGCCGGATCGCGGTCGTCCAGCAGCGCCTCCAGCACCGGGGCGGGAGCTTCGCGCAGTGCCGCCTCGAAGAGGTCGCGGGCCCACGCGCCCCGCCCGCGCGCCCCGAGCCGCAGGACCAGCGGGGTGAGCGCGACCAGCGTCGGGGCCGGGGAGTCGGCCAGGACCCGGGCGAGCAGCGCGCGGGCGCGGGTCCGTACCGGCCCGACCCAGTCCGCACAGCGGATCACCACGAGCGGCAGCAGCGGGGGGCCCGACCAGTCCCTCCGCGCGAGCTGGCGCACCGCCTCCTCGCGCACCCGGCCCGCGGGGTGGCACAGCGCGGTGTGCGGCCGGGAGCGCAGCAGCGCGGGCAGCACGCCGTCCCAGCACGGGAGGCCCCGGACCCCCTCGTCGAGCGCGATCCAGGCGGCCGGGTCGGCGGGGTCGAGCACCTCCGTGAGCGCCGCGCCCCGGGCCAGCCGCTCGGCGGCCTCGCAGCCGGCCCGGTGGGTCCAGCGGCGGCGCGCGGGCGCGGAGGGGGGAGTGCTCTGCGGGACGTCCTTCATGCCCCGACCTTAGGCGGGGACGACCCCGCTGAGCAGCGGGTTTCCCGGCTCGTTGACGAAACATACGGAGTAGTGCATAGTTATGCCTGTCGTCAGATGCACCCTGTAAGGAGAAACCCGTGACCGAGCGCGTCGTACTCGCCTACTCGGGCGGCCTGGACACCTCCGTCGCCATCGGCTGGATCGCCGAGGAGACGGGCGCCGAGGTCATCGCCGTCGCCGTGGACGTCGGCCAGGGCGGCGAGGACCTGGACGTCATCCGCAAGCGCGCGCTCGCCTGCGGCGCCGTCGAGGCCGAGGTCGCGGACGCCAAGGACGAGTTCGCCAACGAGTACTGCCTCCCGGCGATCAAGGCCAACGCCCTCTACATGGACCGCTACCCGCTGGTCTCCGCCCTCTCGCGGCCGACCATCGTCAAGCACCTCGTCGCCGCCGCCCAGAAGCACAACGCGACGATCGTGGCCCACGGCTGCACCGGCAAGGGCAACGACCAGGTCCGCTTCGAGGCCGGCATCGCCGCCCTCGGCCCCGACCTCAAGTGCATCGCCCCGGTCCGTGACTACGCGATGACCCGTGACAAGGCGATCGCCTTCGCCGAGAAGGCCGACCTCCCGATCGCGACCACCAAGAAGTCCCCGTACTCCATCGACCAGAACGTCTTCGGGCGCGCCGTCGAGACGGGCTTCCTGGAGGACATCTGGAACGCGCCGATCGAGGACATCTACGAGTACACCTCGAACCCGGCGATCCCGCGGGAGGCCGACGAGGTCGTCATCTCCTTCAAGGAGGGCGTCCCGGTCGCCATCGACGGCAAGCCCGTCAGCGTGCTCCAGGCCATCCAGCAGCTCAACGAGCGGGCCGGCGCCCAGGGCATCGGCCGGATCGACATCGTCGAGGACCGCCTCGTCGGCATCAAGTCCCGTGAGGTCTACGAGGCCCCGGGCGCGATCGCGCTGATCACGGCCCACCAGGAGCTGGAGAACGTCACCGTCGAGCGCGAGCTGGCCCGCTACAAGCGGCAGGTCGAGCAGCGCTGGGGCGAGATGGTCTACGACGGCCTGTGGTTCTCCCCGCTCAAGCGCGCCCTGGACGGCTTCATCAACGAGGCCAACCAGCATGTCACCGGTGACATCCGGATGACCCTGCACGCGGGCCGCGCCGTGGTCACCGGCCGCAAGTCCGAGGAGTCGCTGTACGACTTCAACCTCGCGACCTACGACTCGGGCGACACCTTCGACCAGTCCAAGGCCCAGGGCTTCATCGAGATCTTCGGTCTGTCCTCGAAGATCGCCGCGCGGCGCGACCTCGCCTGAGGTCCGCTCGCCGCGCGGTACGCACGCGCAGTACTTCGACGGCCTCCCCGGTACCTCCGCGACGGGGAGGCCGTCGTACACCCACCTCTTGAGGAGCAGTAGCTGTGAGCAGCAACAACGGTGACGTCCGGCTCTGGGGCGGCCGGTTCGCCGACGGGCCCGCCGAGGCCCTGGCGAAGCTGTCCGCGTCGGTCCACTTCGACTGGCGCCTCGCGCCCTACGACATCGCCGGTTCGCGCGCCCACGCCCGCGTCCTGCACAAGGCGGGCCTGCTCACGGCCGACGAACTCCAGCGCATGTCGGACGGGCTGGACCGGCTCGCGGCCGACGTCGAGTCCGGCGCCCTGGTGGGCACCATCGCCGACGAGGACGTGCACACCGCTCTGGAGCGCGGCCTGCTGGAGCTGCTCGGCCCCGACCTCGGCGGCAAGCTGCGGGCGGGCCGCTCGCGCAACGACCAGGTCGCCACGCTCTTCCGGATGTACCTGCGCGACCACGCGCGGATCATCGGCTCCCTGATCGCTGACCTCCAGGACGCGCTCGTCGGCCTGGCCGAGACGCACGCCGACGTGGCGATGCCCGGCCGGACTCACCTCCAGCACGCCCAGCCGGTGCTCTTCGCCCACCACGTGCTGGCGCACGTGCAGTCCCTGTCCCGGGACGCGGAGCGGCTGCGGCAGTGGGACACCCGGACCGCGGTCTCACCGTACGGCTCGGGCGCCCTCGCCGGTTCCTCGCTCGGTCTGGACCCGGAGCAGGTGGCCGCCGACCTCGGCTTCGAGCGGGGCTCGGTCGGCAACTCGATCGACGGGACGGCCTCGCGGGACTTCGTCGCGGAGTTCGCCTTCATCACGGCGATGATCGGGATCAACCTCTCCCGGATCGCCGAGGAGATCATCATCTGGAACACGAAGGAGTTCTCCTTCGTCACCCTGCACGACGCCTTCTCGACCGGCTCCTCGATCATGCCGCAGAAGAAGAACCCCGACATCGCGGAGCTGGCGCGGGGCAAGTCGGGCCGCCTGATCGGCAACCTCACCGGGCTGCTGGCCACGCTCAAGGCGCTCCCGCTGGCCTACAACCGGGACCTCCAGGAGGACAAGGAGCCGGTCTTCGACTCCTGCGACACCCTCGAGGTCCTGCTGCCCGCCTTCACCGGCATGATGGCGACCCTCACGGTCAACCGGGCGCGGATGGAAGAGCTGGCCCCGGCCGGATTCTCGCTCGCCACCGACATCGCGGAGTGGCTGGTCCGCCAGGGCGTGCCCTTCCGGGTCGCGCACGAGGTCGCGGGCGAGTGCGTCAAGGAGTGCGAGGGCCTCGGCATCGAACTGGACGAGCTGACCGACGAGCAGTTCGCGAAGATCTCCGAGCACCTGACCCCCGAGGTCCGCACGGTCCTCAACGTGCCCGGCGCCCTGGCCTCCCGCAGCGGCCGCGGCGGCACCGCGCCGAGCGCGGTCGCCGTCCAGCTCAACGAACTCAAGGCGGACCTGGTCATCCAGCACGCCTGGGCGAACCACAAGAACTAGCGCGAACGTCCCGCAGGGGGCGGCCGGGGCATCCGCCCGGGCCGCCCCCTGCGGCGTGCCCGGCCTACGCCGCCCAGTCGGCCAGCAGGTCGAAGTCCTCCTGGACCAGCCCGATCCGCTCGTCGATGCGCAGCAGCAGGGAATGGGTCGGGTGGCGTTGGTCGACGTACTCGCGGTCCATCGGGGTGATGTCGTCGTCGATCCACGCGAACGGTCGGCCCGCGGCGTACTCCAGGACGTACTGCGTCTTCCAGAAGGTCCCGCGCGGCGCCCTCCCGTGCAT
The DNA here is from genome assembly GCF_042730635.1 of Streptomyces sp. NPDC059917. Lineage (NCBI taxonomy): Bacteria > Bacillati > Actinomycetota > Actinomycetes > Kitasatosporales > Streptomycetaceae > Streptomyces > Streptomyces sp. NPDC059917. The sequence goes on along the minus strand of NZ_JBHWLC010000082.1, from coordinate 18,080 downwards.
CTGCGGCCAGTCGATGAAGGGCAGCCGCGGCAGCCCCAGGGGCGGTCCTATCCAGTCATTGGCCTCGTCCTTCCAGGTGGTCGCCCAGACCAGCTCGTAGGCGCCCGCCAGCGCCCGCAGCCGCGCGCCGTGCCCCGGGTGCAGCCAGACGCGCAGCGGCTTCGCGCTCTCGGTCAGCGACCAGCCGGTGGGGCGCATGCGGTGGGTGGTGTAGCCCTCGGGGCGGCGCTGGGGCTGGGCCGCGTAGGGATTGAGGGGGCCGTCCACATCGATCAGCAGCAGGGGCTTCTTCGTCATCGCGACAGGATTCCTTCCGTGCCCGCGCGGGGCACTCGAATATTCGATGAGACATCAACGTCTCATTCGGGTTATGGTTGTCTCATGGCCATGGATCGTGACCAGGTGCTCCGCGCTGCGGCGGCCCTGCTCTCCCGCAAATCGACCGCGACGATGGACGAGGTCGCCCGCGCGGCCGGCATCGGCCGCGCGACCCTGCACCGGCACTTCGCCGGGCGCGACGCCCTCGTACGGGCCCTCGAGGAACTCGGCATCCGCCAGTTCGAGATCGCCTTCGACGCGGCGCGCCTCGACGAGGGCAGCGCCGTCGACGCGCTCGGTCGGCTCGTCGCCGAGGCCGAGCCCAACGCGCTGCTGCTCGCCTTCCTCGTCACCGAGAACCAGCTCTTCGAGGGCGACCAGGTCAACGAGGGGTGGGCCCGGCTCGACGCCCGGGTCTCCGCGCTCTTCCGGCGCGGACAGCAGGAGGGCGACATCAGGATCGACCTGAGCCCCGCCTGGCTCACCGAGGCCCTGTACGGGCTGATCGGCACCTGCGCCTGGGCCGTCATGGACGGCCGGGTCGCGGCCAAGGACTTTCAGTACATGATCACCGAGTTGCTGCTCGGTGGCGCACGACGGAGTGTGGAGAAATGAGCAGAACCGAAGAGCTGAGCAGACGGCAGGGGACGGAGGACGGCAGGAGCCCCGGGCGCTGGATCGCGCTCTCGGTCCTCGTCCTGGCCGTCCTGCTGGTCGCGGTCGACGCCACCGTACTCGGTCTCGCCACCCCCTCCCTGAGCGAAGACCTCAAGCCGTCCGGCACCCAGCTGCTGTGGATCGGCGACGTCTATTCCTTCGTCATCGCCGGTCTGCTCGTCTCCATGGGCTCCCTCGGCGACCGCATCGGCCGCAAGAAACTGCTGCTGGTGGGCGCCACCGCCTTCGGCCTCGTCTCGGTCCTGAACGCGTACGCGACCAGCCCCGAGATGATGATCGTGGCCCGCGCGCTGCTCGGCGTCGCCGGTGCGACGCTGATGCCGTCCACCCTCGCGCTGATCCGCAACATCTTCCACGACCCCAAGGAGCGCAGCCTCGCCATCGGCATCTGGGGCGCCACCGCCTCGGCCGGTGCGGCCGTCGGCCCCGTGGTCGGCGGAGCCCTGCTCCAGCACTTCTGGTGGGGCTCGGTCTTCCTCATCAACCTGCCCGTGATGATCGTCCTGGTCGTCGTCGGCGTCAAGCTGCTGCCCGAGTCGAAGAACCCGGCCAGGGGTCCCTGGGACCTGCTCAGCGTCGCGCTCTCGCTCGTCGGCATCATCGGCGTCGTCTACGCCGTCAAGCAGGTCGCCACGCACGGCCTCTCCTGGGAGGTCTGGGCGGCCGCGGTCCTCGGCGTCGCCATGCTCTACGCCTTCGTCCGCCGCCAGCACACCCTGGCCGCGCCCCTGCTCGACATGAAGCTCTTCAAGCACCGCGGCTTCTCCGGCGCGGTCCTCGCCGACCTGCTGACCGTCTTCGGCCTCTCCGGGCTGGTCTTCTTCCTCTCCCAGTTCCTCCAGCTCGTCCAGGGCCGCGAGCCGCTGGAAGCGGGACTGGCCGAACTGCCCGCCGCCGTCGGCGCGGTGGTCACCGGTCTGCTCGCGGGCCGCTACGCCCGCAAGTACTCCGTACGCGTCATCGTGAGCGGCGGCCTCGCCGCGATCGGCCTGGCGCTGGGCGCCCTCACCGTCATCAGCAAGGAGACCGGATACCCGCTGCTCGGCGCCGCGCTGCTCGTCGTCGGCCTCGGCGCCGGATTCTCCTTCACCGTCACCGCCGACGTGATCCTCTCCAGCGTGCCCAAGGAGCAGGCCGGTTCCGCCTCCGCGGTCTCGGAGACGGCCTACGAACTCGGCGCGGCCCTCGGCATCGCCCTGCTCGGCTCCATCGTCACCGGGGTCTACCAGAGCTTCACGGCCCCCTCCACGGTGTCCCCGGCGCTCGCCGACGCCGCCCACGAATCCCTGGGCGGAGCCGTCGAAGCGGCCAAGGGGCTGGACCCGCACACCGCCGAAGTGATGGTGGCCGCGGCCCAGAACGCCTTCGTGGACGGACTGCGGCTCGCCTCCGGCGTCGGCGCGGTCGTCCTGCTCGCCACGGCCGTCGCCGCGTGGTTCCTGCTCAAGGGGCAGGAGCTGCAGGACGGCATCGAGCACTGACGCCGGGGACGACCCGATGGTCGAGCCCAAAGGGTGGTGTCGCGCGCGGAGTTGACACGGTGATCACGCGCGCGACACCATCCCCGCGATGGAGATCACCGATCTGACCCCGGCCGAACGCCGCGTCTGGGACGCCTTCCCGCGCGGCGAACGCGTCGACGTCCGCGAGGCCCCCGACGAGGACGCCTCCGACGGCGCGACCTGGGGCCCCGAACGGACCGTACGGGCCGAGGTGTTGGGCGCCCTGCTGCTCGGCGGGACCGCGGTCGAGGGCCAGGTCGCCGGGCTCAACCTCAAGGGCTTCCGCGTCACCGGCAAGCTCGACCTCAAGTACGCCGTCGTCGAGCACGCGATCCGGCTGCGCGGCTGCTGGTTCGAACGCAAACCCCTGCTGTACGGGGCCCGGTTGCGCGCGCTCGTGCTGAGCGACTCCGCCCTGCCGGGCCTGACCGCCTCCACGCTCTCCGTCGACGTGGTCCTGCGGCTGTCCTGCTGCCGGATCACCGGACCGGTCCGCCTCGCCGGGGCCCGCATCGCGGGGGGCCTCTTCCTCACCCACGCCGTCATCGGCGACCCGTCCGCCGCGGCGGGGGAACCGCCCGCCGAGGCCGCCGAGGCCCCGGAGCCCCCGCTCCAGTTCAACCACGCCGACATCGGCACCGACGTCATCGCCAGCGGCCTCACCGTCCACGGGCAGACGCGCATCAACGGAGCCACCGTCGGCGGCCAGATCAACCTCGAAGGCGCCCGCCTGCTCAACCCCGGCGGCGACGCCCTGTACGCCGAGACCCTGTCGGTGGGCACCGACGTCCGCGCCCGCGGACTGCGCGCCGAGGGCCGGGTCAACCTCACCGGCTCGCGCATACCGGGCCAGCTGGGCCTCAGCCGCGCCGGGCTCGTCAACCCCGGCGGCACCGCCCTGCGGGCCTCCAGCTGCGCGATCGGCGAGGTGTGGCTGCGCTCCTGCGACACCATCCAGGGCACGGTGAACCTGCGCCGCTCCCAGGTCGACATGCTCCACGTCGAGCCCGACAGCTGGCCCGACACGGTCCGCCTCGACGGGCTGGGCTACGGGTCGCTGCGCCCGCACCTGCCCGCCGAGGAGCGGCTGCCGGCGCTGGAGCGCGAGGAGGCGGGCTACCTCCCCTTCGCCTACGAGCAGTTGGCCGCCTCCTACCGCACCGCGGGGGACGAGGTGGCCGCCCGCACCGTCCAGCTCGCCAAGCTCCGTCGCCACCGGCGCACCCTGCCCCGGCACGCCCGGGTGTGGGGGCTGCTCCAGGACGCCACCGTGGGGTACGGCTTCCGGCCGCTGCGCGCGGCGGGCTGGCTCCTGGCCCTGCTGTGCACCGGCGCCGTCGCCTACGGGCTGCGGCCCCCGGCCCCGCTCAAACCGGGCGAGGCGCCCGAGTTCAACCCGGTCTTCTACACCCTCGACCTGATGCTGCCGATCATCGGCTTCGGGCAGGAGGAGGCCTTCGCTCCGCGCGGGTGGTACCAGTGGCTGTCGTACCTGCTGATCGTGACGGGCTGGGTACTGGCGACGACCACGGCGGCCGGTGTCAGCCGGTCACTGAGCCGCCAGTAGCGCCCGGGGCCGCGCGTCCGCTCAGGCGGCCTTGGCCTTGGTCGCGTACATGTCGACGTACTCCTGGCCCGAGAGCCGCATGACCTCGGCCATCACCGAGTCGGTCACCGCGCGCAGCACGTACCGGTCGCGGTCCATGCCCTCGTAGCGGGAGAACTCCATCGGCTCGCCGAAGCGGACGGTGACCCGGCCCGGGCGGGGCATGCCCTTGCCGCCCGGCTGGAGCTTGTCCGTACCGATCATCGCGAACGGGACCACGGGAGCGCCGGTCATCAGGGTGAGCCGGGCGATGCCCGTGCGGCCGCGGTAGAGGCGGCCGTCGGGGGAGCGGGTGCCCTCGGGGTAGATGCCGAAGATCTTGCCCTCTTCGAGGATCCTGCGACCGGTCATCAAGGCCGCGACCCCGCCGTTGGCGCCGTCGCGGTCCACGGGGACCATCCCGGAGCCGGTGAAGAACCAGGCCATCGCCCGACCCTTGAGGCCCTTGCCCGTGACGTACTCGTCCTTGCCGATGAAGTGCACCTGGCGGTCGCACACCAGGGGCAGGATCATCGAATCGATGAAGGTCAGGTGGTTGCCCGCGAGGATGACCGGCCCGGTACCCGGAATGTTCTCGGCGCCCTCGACACGGGTGCGGAACATCATCCGCATGACCGGTCCGACAGTGGCTTTGATGAGCGCAATACGGGACAACGTGGGCCCTCCGGCATCGAATGCGTCTTCAGCACCGTGCGTGCTCAGTGCAGGTGAGGACGATACTCGCGGGTCCGCTCTGATCGCACATCGGGTTCACGGGGCCGATACGCAAAGTTGACGCACGTTTCCGCCATGTTTTCCGCCCGTCCCTCCCGGTACCGCCCGCGCGCCACCCCGCACTGCCTACGATCGGTCCGCCGATCGGGGACGTGCGGCCCGGTGATCCCGGGAGCAACGGCCCTGGTCGGTGCGTGATCCGGCCGGTCCGATCCGGCCGGTGCGATCAGGTCGCACCGGAGGGCTCCGGGCGGTCCGAAGGGGATGAGGGACGGACATGGCGCAGGGCGGAGCAGGCAGGCGCGCGGTGCTGGGGGCGGCCGTACTGGCGGCGGGCGGCGGGGCGCTCGGGCTCGGCGCGGGCCCGGCGGCGGCCGCCGGCGCGAGCGGCGACGCGCAGCCGTCCGACGCGCGGGCGTACGGCGGCGGCTACCGGGAGCTGCCCTACCCCACGGTCATCGGACACCGGGGGGCCAGCGGCTACCGGCCCGAACACACCCTCGGCTCCTACCAGCTGGCCCTCGACCTGGGCGCGGACGTCATCGAGCAGGACCTGGTGCCCACCCGCGACGGCCACCTCGTCTGCCGGCACGAGAACGAGATCGGCGGCACCACCGACGTCGCCGACCACCCCGGGTTCGCCTCCCGGCGCACCACGAAGTCGGTCGACGGCGTCTCCGTCACCGGCTGGTTCACCGAGGACTTCACCCTGGCCGAGCTGAAGACCCTGCGGGCGAAGGAGCGCATCCCCGCCGTCCGCCAGCGCAACACGCTCTACGACGGCCGCTGGGAGGTGCCCACCTTCGAAGAGGTGCTGCGCTGGGCCGACCGCGAGGGCAAGCGGCGCGGCAAGCGGGTCTGGCTGCACGTGGAGACCAAGCACCCCAGCTACTTCCGCGCACTGGGCCTCGGTCTGGAGGAACCGCTCGCGAAGCTGCTGCGCCGCTACGGCCGCGACCGCCGCGACGCGGCCGTCTTCCTGCAGTCCTTCGAACCCTCCAGCATCCAGCGGCTCGCCAAGCTCGTCGAGGCGCCCCGCGTGGTGCTGCTCGGCGCCGCGAACACCCGCCCCTGGGACTTCGAGCTGGCCAAGGACCCGCGCACCGTCGCCGACCTGGTCAAGCCCGAGGGCCTGAAGTGGATCGCCGGCTACGCGCAGGCCATCGGCCCGACCCTGGACCTGATCGTGCCGCGCGACGCCGCCGGCAAGCTCGGCACGCCGACCACCCTGGTGCGCGACGCCCACGCGCGCGGGCTGATCCTGCACCCCTACACCGCGCGCAACGAGAACGCCTTCCTGCCCGCCGACTTCCGCAAGGGCACCGACCCGAACGCCTACGGCGACTCCTTCGGTGCCTTCCGCGCCTACTTCGCCCTCGGGATCGACGGGATCTTCTCGGACAACGCCGACACCGCGCTGCTGGCCGCCGAGGACTTCCGGCCGGGGCGCCGCCCGCGCCGAGGCGTCAACGGCTGAGCGGAAGGACTCGTACGGGTGTGCCGCGCCCGGTGGGGAAACCACCGGGCGCGCTCTTCGCGTCCCGCCCGGCATGGACCTGCTCAAGGAACTCGGACCCCTGCTCTCGGCGGAGGCCGCCGCCGAAGCACCGCTCGCCGGGATGGACCCCGCCGATCTGGAACAGGCCGTGTGGGTGCGGCTGCTGGAGCGGGACCGGCAGGGGCCGGCTCCGGCCGAACCCGCCCGCTGGCTGCGCCGGGCGGTGCGCGCCGAGGCCCGCGTCGCCCGCCGCCGCGCCCTGCGCGAAGTCCCCTACGCCGGTCCGGCCGGCTGCGCCGACGAGGCGCCCGACCACGGGCCCGAGGGTGAGGTGCTGCACCGGGAGCAGGACCGCGCCGTCCGCTCGGCGGTCGCCCGGTTGCCCGGACGCTGTCCGGAGCTCATGACTGCTTTTCTTTCCCCCAGGGACCTCACCTACCGTGAAATCGCAGGAGAGTTGGGTATCTCACAAGGAAGTTTGGGGCCGGTACGTTCCCGTTGCCTGGGATGTCTGCGCAGAATGCTGGCTGCAGAGGTTGAGGCTCCTGGCCTGCGGGGAAAGGAGCGGTAGACCAACGGGCCACCAGGTGAGCGGGAGGCATGCGCACATGGGCATGAGCGTGACCATTTCGGCAGCTACGGCCGAGGACGCGGAGCAGATCTTCAAGCTGCAGTACCTGTGCTTCCAGCGCGAGGCCGAGCTGTACGGCAACTACTCCATCCAGCCCCTCACCCAGTCCCTCGACTCCCTCAAGGGCGAGCTGGCCGAGGACATCGTCCTGGTCGCCCGCCTCGGCGACGAGGTGGTCGGCGCGGTGCGCGGCAGCACCGAGGAGGACGGCGCCGGCAAGATCGGCAAGCTGTGCGTCCACCCCCGGCTCCAGGGCCACGGGCTCGGCGCCCGCCTGCTGCGCGGCGTGGAGGAGGCGCTGGCCGACGGCTCCAAGGCCTCCCGCTTCCGCCTGTTCACCGGCCGCAAGAGCGAATCCAACCTGCGGATGTACCGCAAGGCGGGCTACGTCGCCGTCGGCGGCCGGACCGCTTCGGACGGCATCGAGCTGGTCATGCTGGAGAAGGAAGCGACGGACTACGCCGTCAGCGCCTGATCCGTACGCTTCGCGCGCAGCCAGAGCATCCCGGTGATCGGCAGGATCACCGGGATGAACAGGTAGCCCATCCCGAACTGCGACCACACCGTGGAGTCGGGGAAGGAATCGGGCCGCACCAGGGTCCAGGTCCCGACCGTGAGCACGCCGGTCAGTTCGGCGGCGCAGCACAGGCGGGCCGCCTTGCGGGCCGTCTCCCCGCCGCGCACCAGCGAATAGGTGATGAAGGCGTAGACGAGGGCGGCCACCCCGCTCAGCGCGTACGCCAGCGGGGCCCGGTCGAACTCGGTGGAGATCTGGTAGGCCGAGCGCGAGACCGCGCCGACGGTGATCACCCCGTACAGCCACACGAGCAGCACCCCCGGCCCGGAGACGAGCTTGGTGCGCCCCGCCTTCGCGGGCCCCGCCCCGTCGGCCGACGGTCGTGCGCCTTCGGTCGTGTCCGCGTCCGTGTCAGGCACCGGTGCCACCCCAGATGTCGTAGAGCCGTACTTCGAGCACCGCGAGGACGACCGCGCCCGCGGCCACCGTCACCGAACCCCATTTGCTGCGCTCGGTGAGCGAGAGGAACCCGGCGGCCGGCACCGCGGCGAAGGAGCCGACGAGGTACGCCACGAAGAGCACCGACCCGTCGTGCGGCTCCGCGCCCTGGCCGAGCTTGACCAACCCGACCACCAGCTGGGCCAGGACCAGCAGGGTGACCAGGGCCATTCCGGCGAAGTGCCAGTCCTTGGTCGGCTGGTCCCGCCAGGCGGCGAATCCGCACCAGGCGGCGAGGGCGAGTGCGGCCGCGCCGATGGCGACCGTCAGGGCGTCGAGCATGCAGCGAGGGTATTACGGGTCCAAAGACCCGATGCGCGCACCCCTGTGCCGGGGCTTTCCTGGAAGGCATGACGCTGCACGCCGACGCCCTGCTCTTCGACAACGACGGAACCCTCCTGTCCTCGATGGAATCGGTCTACCGCTGCTGGGCCCGCTGGGCCGGGGAGTACGGGATCACCGAGGCCGATTTCGCCGCCGTGGAACTGCACGGCCGCCCGGCCGCCGAGATCATCGCCGACCTGCTGCCCGAGGCGGTCCGGGCCGAGGCCCTGGCCCGGATCGAGCGGCTGGAGGTGGAGGACGTCGCGGGCGGCGTCGTGGCGCTGCCCGGCACGAAGGAGCTGCTGTCCGCCCTGCCCGCCGGCCGCTGGGCCGTGGTCACCTCCGCCACCCGCCCGCTCGCCGAGGCCCGGCTGCGCGAGGTGGGCATCGACTTCCCCGAGCTGGTGGCCGCCGACGACATCACCCGCGGCAAGCCCGACCCCGAGCCCTTCCTGCTCGCCGCCGCCCGGCTGGGCGTGGATCCGGCCCGCTGCGTGGTCTTCGAGGACGCCCCGGCGGGTCTGGCCGCCGGGCGCGCGGCCGGGATGCGGACCGTGGCCTTGACCACAACCCACCGGGCCGACGAGCTGGTCGCCGACGTGGTGGTCAGGGACCTGTCGGCCGTGTCGGTGCAGGTCACCGCCGACGGCCTGGTGATTGACACGAACGGCTGACCGCACCGCCCCACCGTGTCGCGACGTCCGGATGGCGGTCGAAATCCGTCCGCTATCCGGACAGCGTTGATCGGTGAAGGGATACGTCTGGTTTACTGGGTCCATGACCACGACGAGCAGCCGCACCCTTGCGACCGAGGCGACGATGACGCCCGGTGCTCGTTGTATGTGTCGAATGCGCGCCTTCTGAGGGCCCCCCTTCCTGAGCCTCGCGCCCCGAAGCGAGATCGGCCGAGTCCGTCCGGACCGTGCCGGCTGTAGAGCCCCCGCGCTGTAGAGCCATCGACATCACCCGGACCGCTCCTGCCAACCGCCCGGCGTCGAACCGCCGATTCCTCCTGGTTCGTCCCGTATCGCGTCCCCAGATGATTGCCCCGTGCCCGGTCTGCCATGCCGTGCACTCGACAGCGACGGAATTCCTGTGATCACCACATCGGGCCTCACGAAGGTCTACCAGTCCCGTGGCCGCGAGGTCACCGCCCTGGACGGCGTCGACCTCCACGTCCGCGAGGGCGAGGTCTACGGAGTCATCGGCCAGAGCGGCGCCGGCAAGTCCTCCCTGATCCGCTGCGTGAACCTGCTGGAGCGCCCCACCACCGGCACCGTGAGCGTCGACGGCGTCGACCTCACCGCGCTGGCCGGCCGCGGCCGCCGCGCGGGCAAGGAACTGCGCGAGGCCCGCAGCCGCATCGGCATGGTCTTCCAGCACTTCAACCTGCTGTCCTCGCGCACCGTGCAGGGCAACATCGAGCTGCCCCTGGAGATCCTCGGGGTCTCCGGCCGCGAGCGCTCCCGCAAGGCGCTGGAACTCCTCGACCTCGTCGGCCTCGCCGACAAGGCCAAGTCCTACCCCGGCCAGCTCTCCGGCGGCCAGAAGCAGCGCGTCGGCATAGCCCGCGCCCTGGCCGGCGACCCCAAGGTGCTGCTCTCCGACGAGGCCACCAGCGCCCTCGACCCCGAGACCACCCGCTCGATCCTCCAGCTGCTGCGCGACCTCAACCAGCAGCTCGGCCTGACCGTCCTGCTCATCACGCACGAGATGGACGTGGTCAAGGCCGTCTGCGACTCCGCGGCCCTGATGAAGCGCGGCCGGATCGTCGAGTCCGGCACCGTCTCCGAGCTGCTGGCCACCCCCGGCTCCGAACTCGCCGACGAACTCTTCCCCGTCAGCGGCACCGCCACCGGCATCGACCGCACCGTGGTCGACGTCACCTTCCACGGCGAGGCCGCCACCCAGCCGGTCATCTCCCAGCTGGCGCGCACCTACAACATCGACATATCGATCCTCGGCGCCGCCATGGACACCGTCGCGGGCCGCCAGGTCGGCCGGATGCGCATCGAGCTCCCCGGCCGCTACGAGGAGAACGTCGTCCCCGTCGGCTTCCTGCGCGAGCGCGGCCTCCAGGTCGACGTGGTGGACCCCGAGACCGACGCGGCCGACGCGGCCGCCCCCGCACCCGCCGGTACCGTTCCGGCCCAGCTGGTCAAGGATGGCGCCAAGTGACCTGGTCCGAGATGCAGCCCCTGCTCACCCAGGGCACGTACGACACCCTCTACATGGTCCTGTGGTCCACCCTGGTGACCGTCCTCGGCGGGCTGCCCATCGGCATCCTGCTCGTCCTCACCGACACAGGCGGCCTGCTGCAGAACCGGGTGGTCAACAAGGTCCTCGGCGCGATCGTGAACGTCGGCCGCTCGATGCCCTTCATCATCCTGCTGATCTTCCTGATCCCGGTGACCACCGCCGTCGTCGGCACCTTCATCGGCCCCACCGCGATGATCGTCCCGCTCGCCATCGGCGCCATCCCCTTCTTCGCCCGGCTCGTCGAGACCTCCGTGCGGGGCGTGGACCACGGGCTGGTCGAGGCCGTCGAGTCGATGGGCGGGGGCGTGCCCACCCTGGTCGGCAAGGTGCTCCTGCCGCAGGCCCTGCCCTCGCTGATCGCCGCCGTCACCACCACCGTGATCACCCTCGTCGGCTACTCCGCCATGGCGGGCGCGGTCGGCGGCGAAGGCCTCGGCTCCAAGGCCATCACCTACGGCTTCCAGCGCTTCGAGACCGGCTTCATGGTCGCCACGGTGGTCGTACTGATCGTCCTCGTCACGGTGATCCAGCTGCTCGGCGACGGCGTGGTCCGCCTGCTCGCCCGCCGCGGCCGGACAGCCTGACGGGGCACGGCGCCCCCACAGACTTCCTTCCCTCCCACAGCCCGCACTCGTCGTGCTCGGGCGTTGTCCGCACCACCCCAGGAAAGAGGCACTCTTCGTGCGCAGCTCCATCAAGTTCACCGCCCTCGCCGCCACCACCGCGGCCCTCGCCCTCGGCCTCACCGCCTGCGGCACCTCCTCGGACCCGTCCTCCACCAAGGCGGACGGCGGCAAGACCGACGAGAGCAAGCCCCTCGTCATCGCCGCCTCCCCGAGCCCGCACGCCGACATCCTGAACTTCGTCAAGGACAAGCTGGCGGCCAAGGACGGCCTCAAGATCGAGGTCAAGGAGTTCACCGACTACGTCCTGCCCAACACCGCCACCGAGCAGGGCCAGGTCGACGCGAACTTCTTCCAGCACAAGCCCTACCTGGACGACTTCAACAAGAAGAACAACACCCACATCGTCCCGGTGGTCAACGTCCACCTGGAGCCGCTCGGCCTCTACTCCAAGAAGGTCAAGTCCCTCGCGGACATCAAGGCCGGCCAGACCGTCGCCGTCCCCAACGACCCGACCAACGAGGGCCGCGCGCTCCAGCTGCTCGCCGCCAACAAGCTGATCACCCTCAAGGACGGCGTCGGCACCGCCGCGAAGCTGGCCGACATCACCGACAAGAAGGGCCTCGAGTTCAAGGAACTGGAGGCCGCCACGGTCCCGCGCGCCCTGAACGACGTGGACGCCGCCATCATCAACGGCAACTACGCCATCGAGGCGAAGCTCGTCCCCGCCAAGGACGCCCTGGTCCTGGAGAAGGCCGAGGGCAACCCCTACGCCAACCTCCTCGCGGTGAAGGACGGCAAGCAGAACGACCCCCGGATCCAGAAGCTCGCCAAGCTCCTGAACTCCGACGAGGTCAAGAAGTTCATCGAGGAGAAGTACCAGGGCTCGGTCATCCCGGCCTTCGGCACCCCGGCCTCCTGACCCCCCGGTAACGCAGCCCCGGCCCCGCACGCCCTCCCCGGGCGGGCGGGGCCGCGCCGCTGCGCGCGCACGGCCGCCGCCTGCCCGCATCCGGGCAGCCCGGCCCTGCACACCACCGGACCGATACTGCATGCTGTGGCTCTACGGCCACGGTCTCAGGCATGGAGCTGCGCATGACAACCACCTTCCCGGACGTCTCCATCAGCACGGACCGGCTGGTGCTGCGCCCCTTCGAGGAAGAGGACGTCAGCGCGCTCACCGAGATGATGAACGACGAACTCATCACCGCCTGGACCGAGGCCCCGCACCCCTACGGCCGGGCCGACGCCCACCGTTGGGCCACGGGCGGCGCCCACCGCGAGCGCACCGACGGCCGCGGCATCGTCTTCGCCGTGACCGAGTTCCTCACCCACCGCCTGGTCGGCACCGTCCACGTCCGCCACACCGACTGGCGCTGCCTCAGCGCCGAGGTGGGCTACGCCACCGCCCCCTGGGCCCGCGGCGAGGGCTACGCCTGCGAATCCGTGCTCGCCGTCGCCCAATGGCTCTTCCGCGACCACGGCTTCGAGCGCCTCGAACTGCGCACGGCCGCCGACAACACCGCCTCGCAGCAGGTCGCCCAGAAGATCGGCTGCATCAGCGAGGGCGTCCTGCGCAACGCCTGGATAGTGCGCACCCAGACGCCCGACGGCAGATGGGTCGACACCCGCACCGACCTGCTGGTCTGGGGCCTGGTTCCCGAGGACCTCGACGACCTCGACGTCCTCGACGGCTACGGCGAGTTCCACGCCGTGCCCGAACCGCCCGCCGACCGGCGCACCGACCAGCACCCCCCGGCCGACGCCGACGCCCACGGCCGCCAGAGCCCGCGCCAGCCCCCGCACCAACCCCAGTCCCCGTACCCGCCGCACGCCGGACGCCACCCCCACCCGCACGACCGCGCCGCCCGGCCCTGACCCGGCCGTCCACCGGCACCGCACGCCCCGATCAGCGGGTAGTCTCACGGTGCCCGCCCTCGCGGCCGGGCCGCCCCGCACCACCACCCACACCAGGGAGACCGACGACGATGGCCGACCGGGTCACGGTGATCGGCTGGGACGGCTCGCCCCTGACCGCGGCCGCCCGATCAGCGCTCTCCGCAGCCACGCTGGTGGCCGGAGCCGGCCACCACCTCGCGCTCCCCGAGATCCCGCCCGCCGCCGAACGCATCCGGCTCGGCAGCCTCGGCCTCGCCGCCCGCCGCATCGCGGGCCACCGCGGCACCGCCGTCGTCCTCGCCGACGGCGACCCCGGCTTCTTCGGCGTCGTACGGGCCCTGCGCGCCCCCGAACACGGCCTGGAGGTGGAGGTCGTACCGGCCGTCTCCTCCGTGGCCGCCGCCTTCGCCCGCGCCGGCATGCCCTGGGACGACGCCCAGGTCGTCGTGGCCCAACGCCGCACCCTGCGCCGCGCGGTCAACGTCTGCCGGGCGCACACCAAGGTCGCCGTCCTCACCTCGCCCGGTGCCGGTCCCGCCGAACTCGCCCTGCTGCTCGAAGGGGTCCACCGGACCTTCGTCATCTGCGAGGAACTGGGCACCGACAAGGAACGGGTCACCGTACTGACCTCCGACCGGGCCGCCGACCACAGTTGGCGCGACCCCAACGTCGTGATCGTCGTCGGCGGCGGCGGACCCGTCTCCGCCGACCCCGACTGGCTCATGGGCCGGCCCACCGCCGTCGCCGTGGCCGCCGCGGGCGCCCGCGGCTGGGCCCGCCCCGACCCGCACCACCCCGAGCACGGCCCCGGGGTGCCCGGCGGGGAGGGGGAGTCGGCACTGCTGCGCGCCGCCCAACTGGCCCGGCTCGGCCCGCGCACCGGCGACCTCGTCTGGGACATCGGCGCCGGCACCGGCGCGCTCGCCGTGGACGCGGCCTCCTTCGGCGCGGCCGTCATCGCGGTCGACGCCGACCCCCGCGCCTGCGAGCGGATCGAAGTCGCCGCCCGCCACCGCGGCGTGCTCCTCCAGGCCGTCGCGGGCCGCGCACCGCACGTACTGGAGAACCTCCCCGAACCCGACGTCGTCCGGATCGGCGGCGGGGGAGTCCCGGTCGTCCAGGCCTGCGCCGACCGCCGTCCGGAACGGATCGTCACCCACGCCTCCACCCGCGACGAGGCGGAGGCGATCGGCCGCGCCCTGACCGAAGGCGGGTACGCCGTGGAATGCGCGCTGCTCCAGTCCGTGGGCATGGACACCCGGACGTGGCGCGAGCAGGAGCGCTCCGTCGTCTTCCTCATCGCGGCCGAACGCCCGTCGACACGCTAGTGCCGTGCCGGGCGCCGTGACCCGGGCGGACCTGCGAATTGGCCCGGGGTAGGCTGGCCGATCGTCGTACTGACCCGTCACACCGGGCACATCGGCACCAATGGACCAGCCGACGTGGCGCAGTCCACAGCAGACCGCGGCAGTTATGGCCGCCGTGGTGGCGAACGGGCGCGACAATGCTTAGTGGTTGTCGGCGGCGGGGTTCCCGAGGGGCTCGTGCCGCACGGCAGCCACGCTCGTTGGTCATACGGGCGCCGGGCGATCGAAGCAGCAACACCGATGGGCGAGGGGTACGCATGACTGACACCGGCCAGGTTCCGGGCGAGGGCCACCCGGACAACGCGGGCATGGTGGATCAGCACGGCATCCCCGCGCCGGTCCCGGCACCGCTCCAGACACCGCTGCACGCGACGGGCGGGTACGCGTTCCAGGACCTGGTGGACAACCCGGCCGAGGACGACGAGCTCCTGCTGATGCCCAGCGGTCAGGGAGCGTGGAGCGACCCGCAGGTGGTGCCCCCGGCCCCCGTCTTCCCCGTCGAGGGCGGCTTCTACGAGCCCGCGCCCGCCTTCGCCGACCCCGGCTTCGCGGAGCCCGGTCACACCGACACCGGCTCCTACGCGCACGGCGCGCACGAGGCGGGCGGCCGTGACTCCGGCGCCCTCGACCTCGGCGGCCTGCTGCCGCCCCCGTCGGCCCCGGCGGCCGCGCCCGTGACCCCCGTCCGGCGCCCGCTGCACATGGGCCCGCCGGTCCCCGACGCCTCGGGCGGCGTCGTACGCTCCCTCGCCGACCGCGGCCCGGCCGCGCCGGTGCCGCCGGTGGCCCCCGTCGCCCCCGCCCCCGCCCCTGCCCCCGTGCAGGTCGCCGTGAGCGCCCCGGTCGAGCCCGTGGCGCCGGTGCAGGCCGAGGCGCCGCTCGAGGCGGTCGCCCCGGCGCCGGTCCAGGAGCAGGCACCGGCGCAGGCCCCCGTGGACCTTCCGGTACAGGCTCCGGCGCAGGCTCCGGCCGAGGTGGAAGCCCCCGAGGCCGCCGCGGCTCCGGCGCCGGTCGAGGCACAGGTCGAGGCGCCGGTCGAGGCGGCAGTGGACGCCCCGGTCGAGCCCGCAGAGCAGGCGCCGGTCGAGGCCGCCGCGCCGGTCGTCGTGGCGCAGGCCGTGGCCGAGGCCCCGGCGCAGGCCCCCGCGGAGGTGCCCGCCGAGGCACCGGCGGCCGCGCCCGTCGCCCTCCCCGTCGAGACCCCCGTCGAGGTCGCGGCCGTGGCCGACGCACCGGCGCAGGCACCGGTCTTCCAGACCGCCCCGGCGACCAGCGGCGGCCTGGAGTACCTGGACGTCGCGGCCGTGGAGACCGGCGCGCTGCCCGGCCCGCAGCTGGGTGAGATCCCGCTCCAGGCGGGCGCCCCCTGGTCGGCGGAGCCGGTCGTGGCGGCGGCTCCCGAGCCGGTGGCCGCTCCGGCCCGGGTCGTCGAGCCGGTCGTCGAGGCCGCTCCCGCGGCCCCGGAGCCCGCCGCCGAGCCCGTCGCGGAGGCCGCCCCCGTGGTCGTGGTCCTCGCCGACCCGGCCCCGGCCGCGGCTCCCGCGGAGCAGGCGGCGCCGCCCGTCGCCCCCGAGACCGTGGTCGAGGCCGCCGCGGCCCCCGAGCCCCAGCCCGAGCAGGTCCCGGCCCCCGCGGTCGAAGCCGCTGCCGAGGTGCTCCCCGAGGCCGCGCCGGCGCCGATCGTCGAGGTCCCGGCCGCGCCCGAGCCCGTAACCGAGCCGGTGGCCGAGGCCGAGGCCGCGCCGGAACCGGCGGAGCCCGCCGACACCCCCCAGGACGTCGAGGCCGTCGAGGCCGTCGAGGCGGTCGAGGTCGCGGAGCCCGTCGAGCGCGGCGCCGCCGCGCCCGGCTACGCCGACGCCGAGCGCGAAGCGGTCCTGCGCGTCATGCGCGAGCGCCGCGACATCCGCAACGGCTTCCGCACCGACCCGATCCCGCACGAGGTGCTGCTCCGCGTCCTGGAGGCCGCCCACACGGCGCCCAGCGTCGGGCACTCCCAGCCTTGGGACTTCGTCGTCATCCGCTCCGCCGAGACCCGCCGGACGATGCACGAACTGGCCCAGCGCCAGCGCGAGGCGTACGCCAAGTCGCTGCCCAAGGGCCGGGCGAAGCAGTTCAAGGAACTGAAGATCGAGTCGATCCTCGACACCCCGGTGAACATCGTCGTCACCGCCGACCCCACCCGCGGCGGCCGCCACACCCTCGGGCGGCACACCCAGCCGCAGATGGCCCCGTATTCCTCCGCGCTCGCCGTCGAGAACCTCTGGCTCGCCGCCCGCGCCGAAGGCCTCGGCGTCGGCTGGGTCAGCTTCTTCGACGAGCGGGAGATGGTCCGCGCCCTCGGCCTGCCGGAGCACCTGGAGGTCGTGGCCTACCTGTGCGTCGGGTACGTCGACGAGTTCCCCGAGGAGCCCGAGCTGATGCAGGCCGGGTGGTCCAAGCGGCGCCCGCTGTCCTGGGTGGTCCACGAGGAGACGTACGGCCGCCGCGCGCTGCCCGGCGAGGAGCCGCACGACCTGCTCTCCGAGACGGTCGCGAGCATCCGCCCGCTCGACGCGAAGGCGCTCGGCGAGGCCTGGGAGCGGCAGAAGCGCATGACCAAGCCCGCCGGGGCCCTGGGCATGCTCGAAATCATCTCCGCCCAGCTCAGCGGCCTCTCGCGGGTCTGCCCCCCGCCGATCCCGGAGCCCGCCGCGGTCGCGATCTTCGCCGGTGACCACGGTGTGCACGCCCAGGGCGTCACCCCCTGGCCGCAGGAGGTCACCACGCAGATGGTCGCCAACTTCCTGGGCGGCGGCGCGGTCTGCAACGCCTTCGCCAACCAGGTGGGCGCCGAGGTCTGCGTGATCGACGTGGGCGTGGCCGGGGACCTCCCCGCCACCCCGGGTCTGCTGCCGCGCAAGGTCCGCCCGGGCACCGCCGACCTGTCGGTCGGGCCCGCGATGAGCCGCGAGGAAGCCGTCGCGGCCATCGAGGTCGGCATCGAGACCGCCCGCGACCTGGTCGCCGCCGGGAACAAGGCCCTGCTCACCGGTGAGATGGGCATCGCGAACACCACGGTCTCCGCCGCCCTCATCTCGGTCTTCACGGGCGTCGACCCGGCGGAGGTCACCGGGCGCGGCACCGGCATCAACGACGAGACGCACACCCGCAAGGTCGAGGTCGTCCGCCGGGCGCTCGAACTGCACCAGCCGGACCCGTCCGACCCGGTGGGCGTGCTCGCCGCGATCGGTGGCCTGGAGCACGCGGCGATCGTCGGCCTGCTGCTCGGCGGGGCCTCCCTGCGTACGCCGGTCATCCTGGACGGCGTGAGTGCCGGGGCGGCGGCGCTGGTGGCCCGGGCCATCGCGCCGGAGTCCCTCTCGGCGTGCATCGCGGGTCACCGCAGTGCGGAGCCGGGGCACGTCGCGGCCCTGAACACCCTCGGGCTGCGCCCGCTCGTCGACCTGGACCTGCGCCTCGGCGAGGGCACGGGGGCCCTCCTGGCCCTCCCCCTGGTCCAGAGCGCCGCCCGAGCCATGCACGAAGTAGCCACCTTCGACTCGGCCGGCGTCACCGAAAAGTAGCCCCCCGCCCCACCAACGGGCCGTGCGGGCCCGATTCAGCCTCGCCGGCGGGGCTGGGGGTGGTGGGGCTCGGCCCCGAG
>NZ_JBHWLC010000081.1:0-35741 GCF_042730635.1 Streptomyces sp. NPDC059917 | reverse complement strand
GCCCCAGACCCCGCGCCTCAAACGCCGGCGAGGCTGAATCGGGCCGACCCGGGACAGGAAGCACCAAGCCCGGCGAGGCTGGGTTGGGCCGCTCCGGGGCTGGAGGCGCCAAGCCAGGCGAGGCTGACTCGGGCCGGGCCCGGGCTGGAGGCGCCAGGCCCGGCGAGGCCGGATTGGGCCGGGCCCGGGCTGGAGGCGCCACGCTACGTGGAGCCGAGCCAGGTGCCGACCGCGTAGGTCACGGTCATGGCCACGGCCCCGCCGAGCACGTTGCGCAGGACGGCCCGCGCCACCCCCGCCGACCCCAACCTCGCACTCACCCACCCGCACAACGCCAGCGCGCACAACACCGCCCCCACCGTCACCGGCACCCGCCACCCCACCCCCGGCAGCACGATCGCCAGCAGCGGCAGCACGGCCCCGATCGTGAACGCGACCAGGCTCGCCAGCGCCGCGTGCCACGGGTTCGCCAGCTCGTCCGGATTGATCCCCAGCTCCACCCGGGCGTGCGCCCGCAACGCGTCCCGCTCCGTCAGCTGCTGCGCGGCCTCCAGCGCCACCTCCTCGCTCAGGCCCCGCGCCTCCAGCAGCCCGGCCAGCTCCGCCAGCTCCGCCTCCGGTTCCTCCGCCAGCTCCCGCCGCTCCAGCTCCAGCGCGGCCCGCTCCGAGTCGCGCTGGGAGCTGACGGACACGTACTCCCCCGCCGCCATCGACAGCGAACCCGCCAGCAGCCCGGCGATCCCGGCCGTCAAGATGGCCGAGCGGCTCGTCGTCGCCCCGGCCACGCCCACCACGAGCCCGGCCGTGGAAATGATCCCGTCGTTGGCCCCGAGCACCCCGGCCCGCAACCAGTTGAGCCGGGTGCTGATGGCCCCGCTCTGCGATCCCTCGTCATCGTGCGTCACGGGTCCACTCTCCGGCACGCACCGGCCCGGCGTGCGCGCCCACGCCCCTGGCACCAGGGTGGAGAGGTGAGACGAGGACGCGAGCAACCTGGCTGGCTGCGCGGGGAGCCCCCGCCGCGCTGGGCCCGCTTCGCACCCGCCGTCGCCCTCGTGGTGCTCGTGGCCGCCCAGGCCCTGACCCCGGGCAACGTGGAGCTGGGGTTCTTCCTGGCCGGTCTGCCCCCGGTCGCGGCGTTCTCGTACGGGGCGACCGGCACCGCGTTCTTCGCCGCCCTGGTCCTGGCCCTGCTCGGCCTGCCGGGCCTCGGCGTCGGCCACGCCAGGGGCACCGACCTCGCCACCGTGGCCGCGATCGGCCTGCTCAGCGTGGTCATCGCCTGGGTGCGCAAACGCCGGGACGCCCAGCTGGTCAGCGTCCGGACAGTGGCGGAGGCGGCCCAGCTCGCCGTGCTCCCGCCCCCGCCGCCCGAGGTGGGCCCGGTCCGCTGCGCCGGGCTGTACCGGGCGGCCCAGCACGGCACCCTGGTCGGCGGTGACCTGTACGACGTACGGGCGGGCCCGCACGGGGTCCGCGCGCTCGTCGGGGACGTCCAGGGACACGGGCTGGCCGCGGTCGCCACGGTGGCGGCGCTGCTCGGCGCGTTCCGCGAGTCGGTGCTCGACGACTCCGGGCTGGCCGCGGTCGCCGCCCGCCTGGACCGCCGCCTGCGCACCGACGCCGAGAACGCGTCGGACGCCGAGCTGTTCGCGACCGCCCTGCTGCTGGAGTTCCCGCCCGCGCTGGACCTCGTACGGATCGTCTCCTGCGGCCATCCCCCGGCCCTGCTGCTGCGCCACGGCTCGGTCACCGAGCTGGCGGCCGAGCCGGGCCCGCCGCTGGGGCTGGGGCTGTGGGACCTCACCCCGCCACGGGTCAGCGTCACGGCGCTGCGCCCCGGGGACCGGCTGCTGCTGTACACCGACGGGGTCACCGAGGCCCGGGACGCGATCGGCGCGTTCTACCCGCTGGCCGACCGGGTACCGGCGCTCCTGGCGGGCACCCCGGCGGACCTCGTGGGGCTGACGGAGGCCGTGTGGCGGGACCTGGTGCGCTTCACCGACGGCGGCCCGCGGGACGACGTGGCCCTGCTCGTCCTGGCCGTCCCGGGGGCCGCGACGGGACGGTGAGGGGGCGGCGAGGGGGCGCGGGCGGGGCGCGGAGGGGGGACGATGACGACTCGGTCCTGATCATGTGACCAAACAACGACAACCACCCATTTGGGTCTTTTCTCATGTTTCCCTCGGTGATCACAGCTCACGCACCACCACCGATCCGGAAGCCGGGGAACGACCATGAGGGCACCGCACAAGTACAAGAGGCGCATGGCCGCGATCACGGCGGTCGCTGCCGCCGTCGCGCTGCTGACCGGCGCGGTCGTCCTCGGTACGGAGGACGACGACGGCGCGACGGGCCGCCCGGGCAGCAACGGTTCCGTCATCGAGGCCCCGGCCTCCGGCCTGGTCTCCTCGGACCTCGTCCACGCGGCCGAGGACACCGGGAAGGTGGTCAACCTGACCCTCGACGACGGTCCCGACCCGAAGTGGACCCCGAAGGCCCTCGCCCTCCTCAAGGAGTACGACGCCAAGGCGACCTTCTGCCTGACCGGCCCGAACGCGCGCAAGAACCCCGACCTGGTGAAGGAGATCACCGCGGCCGGCCACCGGCTCTGCGACCACTCGGTCAGCCACGACACCGGCATGGCGAAGAAGGACGTGGCGTACCAGGAGAAGGAGATCCTGGACGCCAAGAAGATGATCGACGACGCCTCCGGCGGCGAACGCCTCTGGTACTACCGCGCCCCGGGCGGCGCCTTCACCCCGCAGAGCCGCGAGATCGCCGCCGCGCACGGCATGGCGAACCTCGGCTGGAACGTCGACCCCAAGGACTTCGAGCGCCCCGGCACCGACAAGATCTTCGAGTCGGTGAAGGAGCAGCTGAAGACGAAGGGGCCCACGATCCTGATGCACGACGGCGGCGGCGACCGCACCCAGTCCATCGAGGCCCTCGGGAAGCTGCTGCCGTGGCTCAAGGAGCAGGGATACGGCTTCAGCTTCCCGAAGGTCCCCGGGACCGCCGGGGACTCGTAGGCACCCGGGGCCGCCGACGGCCGGTGGACTCAGCCGGCTTGGCGGATGAACGTCCGGACCATCCGGCAAGTGACGTTGGACGGCCGGTGGATGCCCACCCGCACCGCCATCGTGCGGATCTTCCGGTTCGTCGCGCGCTTGGCGTCGTACGTCCCCGTGTCGAGCAGGGAAATCGCCAGCCGCATCGCCTTGAGACGGCGGTTGTGGCTCTCGTACCACTCACGGGGCAGGCCCGCGGGCAGTGGCTTCTTCTTGGGCATCGAAATGATCGCGGCAGCGGCCATCTACAGCCTCCCAAACGGTAGTTGGCTTCCTGTCGTGCTTCCTCGATTTTACCGGGGACCACTGACAAAAGCCCCTGGCCAGACCGCCCTCGCTAGGCTTCGGCCATGGAGATCTGGATCAACCCCGCCTGCTCGAAGTGCCGCAGCGCGCTCACCCTCCTCGACGCCGAGGGCGCCGACTACACGGTGCGGCGCTACCTGGACGACGTACCGTCCGAGGACGAGATCCGCGCGGTGCTCGACCGCCTCGGCCTGGAGCCGTGGGACATCACCCGTACGTCCGACCCGCTCGCCAAGGAGACCGGCGCGAGGGAGCTGCCGCGCGAGGCGACCGACGCCGCGCGGGCCCGCTGGATCACCCACCTCGCGGCGCACCCGAAGCTGATCCAGCGCCCGATCATCACGGCCGACGACGGCACCGCCGTCGTGGCCCGCACGGACGAGGCCGTCCGCGAGGCCCTCTCCCGACGCGCCTGACCCGGGGCGGCGCCCGAACTCGCTGGCCAGAGGCGTCGGCGGGCGCGTAGCGTCGGTGCGCGTGACTCCTGACCTGCGCACCGCACGCCTCGCCCTGAACCCGTACGCACCCGAGGACGAAGAGGACTTCGTCGCCCTGTTCCAGGACGAGCGGGTGTCGCGGTGGATGGGCGAAGGGCCCGTGCCGGAGGCCGACGACCGGGCCCTGTTCGGGCGGATCTTCACGAAGGTCTACGCCGACGGGCTCTTCGACGTCTGGGCCGTCCGCCGCGACGGCCGCCTCGTGGGCCACGCCGAGATCAAGCCCACCACCGAGAGCGGCGGCCACGAGATCATCTACGCCCTTTCCCCCGACGCCTGGGGCGCGGGCCTGGGCACCGAGATCGCCGAGGCGCTCCTCGCGTACGCCGCCACCACCCTCGCCCTGACCGAGGTCCACGCCACGGTGGCCGCGGAGAACACGGCCTCCCTGGCCCTGCTGGCCCGCCTCGGCTTCACGCACACCAAGGACATCCCCGAAGAGGACGGCAGCACGACCCGGCTGCTGAGTCGGGCGGTGGGGTAGGGGGGGCGGCTTGGCGGGGGCTGGGCGGTGGCTGGGCGGTGGTGGGCGCGGCTTCGCCGCGTTTGCCTGCGGCTTCGCGTATCCGGGGTCGGGGAGGTTCCGGGGGCTGCCCGCCAGTTCAACTGTCTCTCCGCGCCGGTGCGACCTGTCAAGGGCGCTCCCTGCGGTCGCGTCGCTGCGCGATGGCCTACGGCCACCCTTGACAGGCCACCCCGTCACGGAAAGCCAAGAACTGTCGGGAAGCCCCCGAAGGAACGGCAGGGGGACCGATATCTCCGATCGGGGTTCCGGGCGATGGGGCGGGGGCCCTGGGTGCGGCCTCTGCCGCGCCCTCCGGGCGTACAGACCACAGACACGCCCTCAGATCGCTACGCGCTCCTCCGAGAGAAGCGTCTGCGGGCTGTTGGGAGCTGATGGGGGCTGATGGGTGGTGATGGGTGGTGCGGGAGGGCTGGAAGCTCGGCTCAACCGAGCAGGAGACGGGTCTGGTGACGGCGGGCCCTCAACAGCCCACCAAAATGCCCCTTTTGGTGGGCTTTACGACTCCCACTTAGCGGCGGACGAGGCTCAGGGCGGTCCCATGCTCGGTCTCGTCGAGCATTCGGCCCGGACAGGCGACGGACGCGTCCCGGGAGGTGTCACATCGTCGTCTCGCCCTCCCAGCGGAGCAGGTCGCCGGGTTGGCATTCCAGCGCCTCGCAGAGTGCGGCGAGTGTCGCGAAGCGCACTGCCTTGGCGCGGCCGTTCTTGAGCACCGCCAGGTTGGCGGGCGTGATTCCCACTCGCTCCGCGAGGTCGCCCACGGACATCTTCCGCCTGGCCAGCATCACGTCGATGTCGACGACGATCGGCATCAGATCACCTCGTCCAACTCGGCCTGCATCTGCGATGCTTCGACGTCGCGCGCGACCGCTTGGACGAGCAGCATCCGCAGTACGAGCACGATGAGCGCCACGCCCAGGATGGCCAGGCCGATCCCGCCCATGATGACCGTGACACCCGGATCCTCCCTCTGGCCGGGCGCGTTGATCGCCGTGACCACGAACCACAGGAGGGAAAGCGCCACGATCGCACCGATCACGGCGTCCACGTACCGGAAGGCCGCGTGGGAGAAGACGGTTCCACGACGCACCATCGTCACCAACCGCCACACACTGACCAGGGCGACTTGGGCCGCCACCATGCCCAGGATCACGATCACCCGCATCGGAGTCAGCGGAAGCGACTCGTCGTCCGCCCCGGTGACCAACACCCACACCATCCCCACCTGCACGAGCAAGGTGCCGGTGAGCACCACCGCGAGCACAGCCCGAAGCGCACTCACTGCCAGTTTCCCCATGACCGATCCTCCCATCGACTTACGATGAAAATCTATCGAAAATCGATAGGTCGAGCAAGACTCCCAGCCCCACACAGCCCGCAGACGCTTCTCTCGGAGGAGCGCGTAGCGATCTGAGGGCGTGTCTGTGGCCTTTACGCCCGGAGGGCGCGGCAGAGGCCGCACCCAGGGCCCCCGCCCCATCGCCCGGAACCCTGGGTGATGGTCTAGGTCCCCCCTGCCCTTCCTTCGGGGGCTTCCCGACAGTTCTTGGCTTTCCGTGACGGGGTGGCCTGTCAAGGGTGGAGCGCAGCGACATCGCGTAGCGACGCGACCGTAGGGAGCGCCCTTGACAGGTCGCACCGGCGCGGAGAGACAGTTGAACTGGCGGGCAGCCCCCGGAACCTCCCCGACCCCGCCCCCGCGAAGCACCCGCCCAACGCGGCGAAGCCGCGCCGCCCACCCCCGCCCAGCCGCGACGCCCCCCTACCCCACCACCCGCCGCACCAACTCCATCGCCGCCGTGAACGGGAGGGCGTGGTGGGAGGTTCCGGGGAGTACGGCGACCAGCGCGTCCGGCAGTGCCTCGGCGGCGGCGCGTGCCGCGCGATCGGCGGCGTGGCAGCGGGCCTCCCCGGCGAAGAGCGCCAGTACCGGCACCCCCGCGCCCAGCACCGGGCGCGGCCCCGTCACCGGACGGGTGGTCGGGAAGCCTGCGGCGGCCGTGCGCAACCGCAGCCAGGCCGGGTCGAGTGCGGCGCCCCCGGTCTCCCAGGCCAGGAAGGAGCGGATCCGCTCCGGCGTGGGGCGCAGCAGCATCGGCAGGGCCCGCGCCACGTAGCCGGGGCGCAGCCCGGCGAACACCTGGGTGGGGTCGAGCAGCACCAGCCGCCGCAGGCGTTCGGGGCGCCGGGCGGCGTAGTGGGCGGCGATCCATCCGCCGTAGGAGTAGCCGCCGAGCTCCACGACCTCCTCCCCCAGCCCGTCGAGGACGGCGTCGAGCCAGGCGACCAGGTCCTCCACCGTGCGCAGCGGCCGCCCCTCGGCCGGCGTGCTCAGGCCGGGTTCGCCCACCAGGTCCACGGCGTGCACCCGGCGTTCCCGTGCGAGCCCGGCCCGCAGGCACTCCCCCCACACCAGGGACGAGGTGCCGCCGCCGGGGAGCAGCACCAGCGGCAACGCCCCCCGCGGGCCGATGCTGTTGACGCGGGTGGAGCCATAGGGAGTCGCGAGCGAGCGCACGTCGATCACCTCCGACCCGGCCACCGCCCCGCCCTCCGCTCCGGGCCACCGTCGGAGCGCCTCTTCGTAAGCAGCACGGAAGGCGGTGCGGAAGTCGGCGGCACCGACATCGGCGCCGGAGCGTTCGGGCATGATGATCGACCCCATCCCCTCGGTGAGCGATAATCTCGCTCAGCGAGATATATCTGTCCGTGCCGGATCCTAGGCGGAGGCACCATGCCCGACAACCCCAACCCGGCCCCGGACCGCACCCCCGAGCCCGACCCCGACCTCCTGGAGCCGGTCCACCTGCTCCGGGCCGTCTCCGTCGAGTTCGGGCTGCGTCAGGCGGAGTTCGGGGCCGCCCACGGCATGCACCCGACCGATGTCCGGGCCCTGATCTGCCTGCTGGACGCGGCGCGCGCGGGCGAGAGTGCGACGGCGGGGCTGCTGGCCGCTCGGCTCGGGCTCAACTCGGCCGGGACGACCGCCGTGATCGATCGGTTGGAGCGGCTCGGCCACGTCACCCGGAGCCGGGACCGGGTCGACCGGCGCCGGGTGCTGCTCCAGGTCTCCCCCGGGGCCGTGCGGCTGGGCCGGGCCGCCTTCGGCCCGCTGATCGACGGGCTGGTCGAACTCCTCGGCGGCTTCGACCCCGCCGAGCGCGCCGCCGTCACCCGGTTCCTGAGCGCCGCACGAACGGCCCTCGCCCCGTGACCGGCCGCCCGCCCCGCGACCCGTCCCCGGCCTCCGGGGCCATCACCGGCGCCGACCTGCACCTGGACCTCCCGCCGGACGGCCCCCGGCGGACGGCGCTCGCCAGGGCGTTGCGCGACGCCGTCCGCAGCGGCCGGTTGGCGGCCGGGACGCGGCTGCCGCCGTACCGTTCCCTCGCCGCCGACCTCGGGGTGGCCCGGGGCGCGGTCTCCGACGCCTACGCCGAGTTGGTCGCCGAGGGGTGGTTCACCGCCCGCCAGGGCTCCGGGACCCGGGTCGCCGAGGGGGTGCCGGTGCGTCCGGCGCGTCCCGCGTCCGGGCCGGCGCCGGCGCCCCGGGCGCACGCGTACGACCTGACCCAGGGCAAGCCCGATCCCGCCTCCTTCCCGCGCGGCGCCTGGTCCGCGAGCGCCCGCCGGGCCCTGGCCGCGGCGCCGGACGACGCCTTCGGGCCCGGGGATCCGCGGGGGCGCCCGGAGCTGCGGCGGGCGCTGGCCGAGTACCTGGCGCGGGCGCGGGGGGTGCGTACCGACGCGGAGCACGTCGTCGTCTGCGCGGGTTTCGCCAACGGCCTGCGCCTGCTGGCGGGGGTGCGGCCGCGGGACTGGGCGGTGGAGGAGTACGGGCTGCCGTTCCACCACGGGATCCTGGCCGCCGCTGGCGTGCGCCCGCACGCGGTCCCCCTGGACGGGGACGGGGCCCGGACCGACGCGCTGCCGGATCGGGCGCGTACGGTCCTGCTCACCCCGGCCCACCAGTTCCCGACCGGCGGGCCGCTGCTCCCGGCGCGCCGGACGGCGGCCGTGGAGTGGGCGCGCTCCACCGGCGGCGTGGTCCTGGAGGACGACTACGACGGGGAGTTCCGCTACGACCGCAAGCCGGTCGGCGCCCTGCAGGGCCTGGCTCCGGAGCAGGTGGTGCACGCGGGCTCGCTGAGCAAGAGCCTCTCCCCCGCCCTGCGGCTGGGCTGGCTGGTCCTGCCGGGCGCGCTGGTGGGGCAGGTGGTGGCGGCGAAGGGCCTGCGGGAGTCCTGGACGAGCGCCGTGGACCAGCTGGCCTTCGCCGACTTCCTGGACTCGGGCGGCTACGACCGGCACGTCCGCCGCATGCGCCACCGCTACCGCGACCGCCGCGACCACCTGGCCGCCACCTTGGCCCGGCGGGCCCCGCACGTCCGGGTCACGGGGATCGCGGCGGGCCTGCACGCCGTCCTCGCGCTCCCCCCGGGCACGGAGTCCGCGGCCCTGGCGGCGGCACGGGGGGCGGGGCTGCTGCTGGACGGCCTGTCGGAGTACCGCCACCCCGCGGCCGGACCCCTCGGGAACGCCCGGGACGGGCTGGTCGTGGGCTACGCGGGCTTGGGCGACCGGGGGTTCGCGGAGGCCGTCGAGGTCTTGGCGGGGGCGCTGGGCCGCATGTGATCCACGACTCCTCGTTCGAATCGATCTTGCATAGGCAGGATGCCATCTTGCATTGTTCCCATTGAGCCGAAGGATGTTCGGCATCTCACGTGGAGGGGACACGCACATGACCACCTATGCGACCAGCGGGCGTCCGGCGCTGTACGAGATGTTCGACGAGCGGTTCCGGACCGGCCGGTGCATGAACGGCGACGCCGACCTCGAAGTCCTCCACACCGGCTGCCGGTGGGCCGAAGGGCCCGTCTACCTGCCCGCCTGGCGGCAGTTGGTGTGGAGCGACATCCCCAACGACCGGATGCTGCGCTGGGACGAGGAGACCGGCGCCGTCAGCACCTTCCGCCGCTCGGCCGGGCACACCAACGGCAACACCCTCGACCGGCAGGGCCGCCTGATCACCTGCGAGCAGGGCAACCGCCGGGTGACCCGGACCGAACACGACGGCACCCTCACGGTGTTGGCCGACCGCTGGCAGGGCAAGCGCCTGAACAGCCCGAACGACGCGACGGTCCGGTCCGACGGCTCGATCTGGTTCTCCGACCCCGACTTCGGCATCACCAGCGACTACGAGGGCCACCGCGCGCAGAGCGAGATCGGCGCCAACAACGTCTACCGCGTCGACCCGGGCACCGGCGACGTACGGCTGGTCGCCGACGGCTTCGGCGCCCCCAACGGCCTCGTCTTCTCGCCCGACGAGCGGCGGCTCTTCGTCTCCGACACCCGGGCCGGGCGCATCCGCGTCTTCGACGTGCGCGAGGACGGCACCCTGTCGGACGGCGCCGTCTTCGCCGAGGCCGGGGCCCGCGACGGGGCCCGCTTCGACAACCTCCGCTTCGACGACGGCGGGCGGCTCTGGGTGGCCGCCATGGACGACGGGGTCCACTGCTACGACCCCGACGGCACCCTCATCGGACGGCTGCGCGTCCCCGAGGCGGTGTCCAACATCGCGTGGGGCGGGGCCAAGCGCAACCGGCTCTTCATCACGGCCGAGACCAGCCTCTACTCCGTGGTCATGGCCGTCACCGGCACCCACCCGACCGGCCCGGGCCACCGCCCCTGGCTCGACGCGGGCACCCGATGACGCCGCCGACTCCCGACCTCGTACGCTGATCACCACATAAGGGATCTCTGGCCACAAAAGGACACCACCCGAAGGACACCGATGAGCGACATCACCTCCGCCGCGCCCGCCCCCGCGTCCCCGCCGCCGCTCCCCCGACCCCACCGGGGCGCCGATTGGATGTTCGGCGGGGTCTACGGGACGGTGCTGGCCAGCGGACTGCTGGCGGCGCTGGACCAGAAGGGCGGCGAGTCCACTCCGTACTACGACGCCAGCTGGGTGCTGGTGACCGCCGCGACCGCCGCCCTCGCGCACGGGTACTCGCACCACATGACCACCCACCGGGACGGCTCGGCGGGCCACCGGTGGCGGCTGTTGTCGCGGGCGATGTTCAACGAGTGGCCGATGATCGCGGCCACCCTGCCCACCGTGGTCCTGCTGCTGCTGGCCGACGCCATCGGCTGGGACTCGCACGGGGTGACGGCCGTCGGGCTCGGCCTGAACACCGCGCTGCTCTTCGCGTGGGGGGCCGTGGTCGCGATCCGGGTGGGCTACCGGCTGAGCTCGGCGCTGCTGATCGGAGCGGCGGACGCCACGATCGGACTCGTGATCATCGTGGCGAACGCGCTCATCAAATAGCGGCCGCAGCCGCCCCCGCGCCCTACCTGACGCGTCCTACGCCCAGACCTGGGACTCCGCCTCCGCGAGGATCTCGGTCAGGCGGGCCCCGAAGGCCGCGTCCCGCGGATCGGGCGCGCCCGTGCGCGCCGAGGTCAGCAGGGCGTCCAGGGCGCGGCCGTAGGCGCCCGGTACGTCGCTCCAGTCCGGGAGGGCGTGGACGCCGGCCGCGCCGCGCAGTTCCAGGCCGACCCCGGCGGCGGCGGCGGGGGCGCCGAGGCTGAGGGTGGCCGTGCTGGACGCGCCGGAGGTGTGCAGGAGGGCCAGCTGGACGACGTCGGAGGGGCCGCGCGCGGCGGTGACCCGGACCACGTCGCCCAGGACGGGGATCAGGACGGACAGGGCGTGCGGGCCCACGTCCCACAGGCCGCCCTTCTCCTTGCGCCAGGGCGAGTCGGCGTACGCGCTGGGCGCGCCGTCGGGCGGGAAGACCGCGCCGAGCCAGTGGGCGGCGGCGGTGAACCAGCCGTCGCGGGCGGCCTGTTCCTCGACCCAGCGGGCGGTGGGCTGGGCGAAGCGCAGGGTGAGGAAGACGACGGAGGCGACCTGGTGGCGCGCGGCGGCTTCGGCCACGGCGCGGGCCTGCTCCACGTCGGTGGCCACCGGTTTGTCGAGCAGCAGGTGGCAGCCGGCGGCGGCCGCGCGGACGGCCAGGGGGGCTTGGACGTCGGGGGGCAGCGCGAAGGCCACGACGTCACAGTCGGCGAACAGGGCGTCGGGGTCTTCGTACACCTTCACCCCGTACTCGCCCGCCAGTTCGGCGGCGGCCTCGGGTCGTCGTCCCCAGATCCCGGCGAAGGTGGAGCCGGTGTGCGCGGCCAGGGCCGGGGCGTGGGTGCGGCGGGCCCAGGGGCCCGTACCGAGCAGGCCCACGCGGGGCGGGCGACCGCCGGGCAGGTCGGAGCCGTCACTTGCGGAAGTCAAATCATACGAAATGCTCACGCGCTCAGTCTGCCCGACGCGCACGCCGCCCGGGCGGACGCACGCCCACGCGTCCCCGCGCCCCGCCCCGGGCCGTAAACACCGGTAACACGGGGTTCACACATGGGCAACGGAAGAGAAATCGCGAGCGGGCACGCTGCGGTCATCACCGCAGTCAGCGCAGTACCCGCAGAGTCTGAGGACGGTCCCGTGAGCTACAAGGCTGAGTACATCTGGATCGACGGCACCGAGCCGACGGCCAAGCTTCGCTCCAAGACGAAGATCATGTCGGACGGCGACGAGCTGCCGATCTGGGGCTTCGACGGATCGAGCACGAACCAGGCCGAGGGCCACGCCTCCGACCGGGTGCTCCAGCCGGTGTTCTCCTGCCCGGACCCGATCCGCGGCGGAGCCAACCTCCTCGTCCTGTGCGAGGTGCTGAACATCGACATGACCCCGCACGAGTCGAACACCCGCGCCCTGCTGCGCCCGGTCGCCGAGAAGCACGCCGCGCAGGAGTCGATCTTCGGCATCGAGCAGGAGTACACCTTCTTCGACGGCATCCGCCCCCTCGGCTTCCCGGTCGGCGGCTTCCCCGCGGCCCAGGGCGGCTACTACTGCGGTGTCGGCGCCGACGAGATCTTCGGCCGCGAGATCGTCGAGAAGCACCTCGACCACTGCCTCGCGGCCGGCCTGAGCATCTCCGGCATCAACGCCGAGGTCATGCCCGGCCAGTGGGAGTTCCAGGTCGGCCCGGTGGGCCCGCTGGAGGTCTCCGACCAGCTGTGGATCGCGCGCTGGCTGCTCTACCGCACGGCCGAGGACTTCAACGTCTCGGCGACCCTGAACCCCAAGCCGGTCAAGGGCGACTGGAACGGCGCGGGCGCGCACACCAACTTCTCGACCAAGGCGATGCGCGAGGACTACCGCGCGATCATCACCGCCTGCGAGTCGCTGGGCGAGGGCTCCAAGCCGCTGGACCACGTCAAGCACTACGGCGCCGGCATCGACGAGCGGCTGACCGGTCTGCACGAGACCGCCCCCTGGAACGAGTACAGCTACGGCGTCTCCGACCGCGGCGCCTCGGTCCGCATCCCGTGGCAGGTGGAGAAGGACGGCAAGGGCTACATCGAGGACCGCCGCCCGAACGCCAACGTCGACCCCTACGTGGTGACCCGCCTGATCGTGGACACCTGCTGCACCGCCCTGGAGAAGGACGGCCTGGTCTGAGACCGGCCCGCCCGCTGACGACGGCGCCCAACGACCCCCGCGACCGCGGCGGGTCGGCGGGCGCCTTTGTCAGTGGGCCGTGCCACCGTGGTTCCCATGACGGGGACCACGGGGATCACGGGAACGACAGGTACGACAGGTACGAGGAGTACGACAGGTACGACGAGTACGCCGAGTACGCCGAGGCCGACGGGGGCGCCGTCGGGGCCGACCGGGGCGACGTTGGCGATCAGGATCGGGACGGAGCTCGGCGAGGCCCACGTACGGCCCGGGCACGGCGAGTTGGAGCGGCTGGCGGAGCGCATCGGCGCGGACGGGGACCGCTTCCTCGTCGTCGAACGGATCCCGAGCGATCCCGACGTGTACGTGCAGGTCTGGCACGAGGCGGCGGACGCCGGGCCGCGGACCTACCAGTTGGAGTACCGGGACGGTGACCCCGGGCGACACTTCCGCGCGTACCCGCACAGCGCCCGGGAGGTCGGCGCGGTGCTGGCCGGTTGGGCGCGCGGGGACGCGGACTGGGACCTGGGGACGGTCTGGGAGCACGTCCCCCTCCCGGCGGCGCGGACGGCCCCGCCGCTCGACGCCGCCGTGCGCGGGGAGTTGGAGCAGCGGGTCCGCCTCGCGCTGCGGTGCGGTTACGACGGGCGGCCGGAGCTGACCGAGCTGGCCGAGGACTACTTGGTGGACGGTCCGGTGCGACCGGTCTCCGGGGCGCAGGCCGCCGAGCTGGTGTTGCGACTGTGGCGGGAGCGGGTCGCGGAGCAGGCGGGCTGGGTCGGCGAGACCGATCCCGAGCGCGTGTCGCGGGCGTTCGCGGCGCTGGAGGACGCGGGGATCACCGCCCGGGAGGACTTCGCCTGTTGCCGGGGCTGCGGCCGCGCGGAGATCCGGGGCGTCGGGGCCGAAGGGGCGCGCGGCTTCGTCTTCTTCCACCGCATGTGCACCGAGGGCGCGGCGCAGGGCGGTGACCTCATCCTGATCTACGGGAGCTTCGGGGCGGGCGGGGAGACGGGGTGGGACGAGGCCTCGACCGCGGCGGTGGGCCGCGAGGTGGTCGCCGCCCTGGCGGCGGTGGGGCTGCGGTGCCTCTGGGACGGATCCGCCCATGATGCGATACGCGTGACGGATCTGGACTGGCGCAAGCGGCTGGCCCGTTGACGGTTTGTCCGGTATTGATGCGGTGCCGTGCGGCCATGATCACGGAATATGAGATTCCGATCCAGCAGGTGAGACGGGGTCTGCCCTGCGCCCCCGACATCTGCTTGAATGGCCGCATGGCCGGCTACCCGCATCACTCCTCGACAGGTCGCAGCGACCTCGAGCCGTTCTGGCCTTCCCGTCAGGATCACGATTTCGACCGGGTGTGTTGCCGCGCGAAGAACGCGCCGGCCCTCTAAAGCCTTCCGGAACCTCTGCAACAGACCTTCCCGAAGGCCTTCGGTCTGCGCGGTACGACGACGCACGTCTCCTGCCGACTCCCCCGCGTGAAAGAGCTGACCACTCATGGCGAACACCCGTACCCTCTCCACCGCCGCCACCGCTGCGACCGCCCACCGCCCCTACCCGCCCAGTACGAACCCCAGCCCCCGCCACCGGCTGCGCGCCGTCGACCGGGACGAGGTCGCCCGCGTGGTGGACCTGCTGCCGCCCGGCGCCACCTGGCTGCCCGCGCCCCAGCACACCGTGCCGACGCTGCCGGGCCAGCCGCCGATGGTCGGCTACCTGGTGCTCGTACCGGCCGATCACCAGCAGCCGCCGATCGCCTTCGCCCCCTCCCCCTTCGCCACGGCCCCCTTCGGCCCGGGCACCCCGGCCGGGGCGACGACCGCCGCCCCGGCCATCACGGGCGACGCGCTCGTCCGGATCGACTCCGAGCAGCGCACGGCCGAGGTCGACGGCGAGGTGCTGGACCTGACGTACCTGGAGTTCGAGCTGCTGGCGCACCTGGTGGCGAACCCGCACCGGGTGCACAGCCGTGACCAGCTGGTCACCACCGTGTGGGGCTACGGTCACGTCGGCGACGGCCGGACCGTGGACGTCCACATCGCCCGGCTGCGCCGCAAGCTGGGCGCGGCGAACCGCGGCGCGATCCAGACCGTGCGCCGGGTGGGCTACAAGTACGCCCCCTGAGCGCTCGTGCGCAGTCGGCCGAAGTGAACTGAACTGGTACCGACGGTGGGCCCGTGCTTCGCGAGGGGAGGCACGGGTCCACCGTTCGTCCGTACGGGCCCCGTACGGGGCCCCGCGCGGAACCTACGCCGGCGCCCCGCGCCGGGCCTTGGCCCGGCCGACCGCGCCGAGGACCATGTCGACGGCCAGGAAGCCCAGCAGGCTGATGCCCAGCAGCGGCACGAACCAGCCGACCACGGCCGTCACCGCGGCCAGCGGCAGCAGCACCGTCAGCGGCGCCTTGCGCCAGGCGCCGCGCGGCTGGGCCCGGCCCACGGACAGCGCGCGGTCCTTGGTCGGTCGGCGCAGCCACCACATCCGGTAGCCCCAGAAGACCAGGAACATCAGGGCGAGTCCGAGCGCCGCCAGCGCGAGCTGGTTGACCAGCCCGAACAGCAGCCCCATGTGCCCGTCGATGCCGAAGCGGGTCAGCTTGGCGAGCAGCGGGTAGTCGGCGAAGCGCAGCTCGTCCATGACCGCGCCGTCGGCGGGGTCGACGGAGACCGCGTCGAGGTGGACCGGGACCGTGCGGTCCCGCTCCTTGATGACGTACCCCTTGCCCTGGGCGGGCAGGGTCACCTGGAGCTGCTCGGTGACCCCGGCCGCGCGGGCGGCCTCGACGGCCTTGTCTATGCCGACGTCGGGACCGACGGGCATGATCATCTGGCCGTTGGCGTCGATCTTGTGGTTCGCGTGCTCGTCGCCGCCGTCGTCGGCGCCGCCCTTGAGCTTGGCGGAGACGGACGGCGTGGCGCCGCCCAGCCGGTCCTGGAGCTGCCCGATGTTCTCACCGGCGTACTTCGACCAGGTCAGGCCGGTGGCCGACAGAGCCACCAGGCCCACGACGGCCCACAGGCCGACGGTGCCGTGCCACGACAGGGTGCGGCGGCGGCCGGTGGCCGAGCGGTCCGGCAGGACCAGGTCCGCCCGGCGCTTGCGCGTCCGGCCGATCCACAGCGCGAGTCCGCCGAGGGCGACGACCCAGAGCCAGCTCGCGGCCAGCTCGCTGTAGTTGCGCCCGATCTCGCCGAGTTGGAGGTTGGAGTGGAAGGCGCTGAGCCAGGCGCGCAGCGGCAGCGCGTCGCCGCTCGTGGTCAGCTGGCCGCGTACGTCGCCGGTGTAGGGGTCGACGAAGACGGTGAGCGTCTCGCCGTCCGCGAGCCCGGGGCTCTTCATGATCACCCGGGTGGTGGCGTCCGCCTCCGGCGCCGGCCAGACGCCGGTGACCTCGGCCTTGGGCGCGGCGCCCTTGGCCGCCTCGACCTGTGCGCTGAGCGGCAGGACGTGCTGGCCGACCCGGGCGACGGTCAGCTCGTCGGAGTAGACCACCTTCTCCGCCTGGAAGGAGAGGGCGTACATCAGCCCCGTCGCGGCGGCGACGAAGAGCAGCGGGGCCACGAGCAGCCCGGCGTAGAAGTGCATGCGCAGGACGAGCGGGCGCAGGCCCGCCCAGGCGCCGCGCCGCCGGATCTCGGGGGTGGGTGCGGGAGGGGCGGCAGGGGCGCCGGCGTCTCTGAGTTCTTCAATGGACATGACGGTCCTAGGTGTTGGCGAAGACAGGGGGAAGCGGCCCCAGGTCTCGCCGGATCGCCGGTCAGGCGCAGGCAGGACGGCCGGGGGCCGTGGCTCGGGTGGTCGGCCACCCGGGTGGTCCCCGCCGGACGGCGTCATGGGCGTGGACGGCCCCGCGCAGCGCGCGCGGCGGCTCCGGCGTGCGGGGGCGCACGGGGCGTGCGGGCGTGTGGGGGCGGTGCGCCCCCACGAGCGCCAGCGCCCGGCGCAGCGGCGAGGCCGCGACGACGGCGAGCGAGCCGAGCGCGCGGGCGAGCCGGAAGACGGCGGCTTCGCCCCAGGCGAGCCAGATCGCGCAGAACAGCGCGGCCAGCACGTGGGCGGCGATCATGCCGAACCCGCCGTGCCCGGCCATGGCCCCCATGCCCGACATGGCGTCCATGCCCTGCACGGCGTCCATCCCGGGCATCGCGTCCATGCCCGGCACGGCGTCCGTCCCGGGCAGGGCGGCGAGGTCCGCCGCGGCGCCGTGGTGCGCGCCCGCGGCGCCGTGGTGCATGCCGGCCATGCCCGGCATGTCGATCACGGGCCCCGTGGATGCCGCGGCCGTCGCGGGCGCCGGGGCCGCGGCCCCGTGCGGCTCGCCCAGCGCGGAGAAGATCAGGTGGAGCACGCCCTGTACGGCGACCAGCGCGGCCCCGATGGCCACGCCCCCGCGCCGCCGCCCGGCACCCAGCCAGGCGAGGGAGCCCGTCACCCCGAACGCGGCCAGGAGGCCGGCAGCCGGAATGTCATGGCCAGACATGTACGAATGCCCCAATGCAGCCAAAGCGACACACACCGCCGCGAACATCGCGGCCCGCGTACGGCGCATCGGCGCGGGGGCAGGTGACATGGTCCGCACATGTTCCCACCCCTCGCGCGGCACGGGAACGGCGGTACCGGTTGCGCGGGCCACGTACCCATGACCGATCATGATCGGGTGAATCCACTACTGCTGGGGCCGGTCTACACCGGTGGCGTGCAGCTCGGCGCCTACGCGCTGGAGCGGCTGGGCGAGCGGGAGCGCGAACAGGTGCTGCGGGGCTGCTCGACCAATGTCGACAACCTCGCCGCCGGGCGCTGGGAGACCCTGCTGAGCAGCGCCTTCGTGGTGGAGGAGCCGATGCCGCTGCCCTACGCGCTGCTGCTCCTCGCCGTCCTCGGGTACGCCGAGTACGCCTACGGGGCCTGGTGGACCGCGGGCGT
The DNA here is from genome assembly GCF_042730635.1 of Streptomyces sp. NPDC059917. Lineage (NCBI taxonomy): Bacteria > Bacillati > Actinomycetota > Actinomycetes > Kitasatosporales > Streptomycetaceae > Streptomyces > Streptomyces sp. NPDC059917. Next base: position 17,888 of record NZ_JBHWLC010000081.1, on the reverse strand, counting down.
GTTCCTGCTCGGGCACGCGGGAGCCACGCTGCTCGTGTACGGGACGCTGCGGGCCCGCCGGACCGGTCCGGGCACCCGGCGGGCGGTGGACGTGGGCACCAGCTACGGCTTCAACGCGGTGCTGGGCGCCCTCACCTCGGCGCTGCCCCGCGGGGCCGCGCGGCACACCGCCCGGGCGGGGCTGCTGGCGCTCGGGCTGCGGCCGGTGCTGCGGCGCGAGCGGACCTTCACGGACGCCGGGCACCTGGTGGCGCTGGGGATCGGGGTCGGGCTCTCGCTGGCCGCCGATTACCTTTCCCGCCCGAATCATTCGAAAATAGGCTAAGAGCCACCTGCGTGGAAGAGCCACCCGTACAACGCTGGAGTTGCCCACGATGACCGCCACCCCGTCCACCACCGTCGCCAACCTCCGCGACCTCGGCGGCACCCGAATAGCCGGTGGCCGCACGGTGCGCCCCGGCCTGGTGCTGCGCTCCGGTCAGCTCGACCGGCTCGACCTCGCCGCCGACCCCGCCGTGGCGGCCCTGGGACTGCGGACGGTCATCGACTTCCGCACCGACGCCGAGCGCGGCGACCACCCGGACGTGCCGCCGGAGGGGGCCCGGATGCTCGTGGCCGACGTCCTGGCCGACAAGGTGAACGCGGGCGGCATGCCCGCCGCCGCGCAGCTCAAGGACCTGCTGTCCGACCCCGCGGTGGCGCAGCGGCACCTGGGCGGCGGGAAGGCGCAAGCGCTCTTCGCCGAGACCTACCGGTCCTTCGTCAGCTCCTCCTCGGGCCAGGAGGCGTACCGGACGCTGCTGACGGAGCTGGCGGACGAGGAGTCGGGGCCGCTGCTCTTCCACTGCACGGCGGGCAAGGACCGTACCGGGTGGGGCGCGACCGTGGTCCTCGCCCTGCTCGGCGCGGACGACGAGACGCTGATGGAGGAGTACCTCTCGGTCAACCCGGCCGTCCGCAAGGCCTTCGCGCCGATGATCGAGGGCTTCACGATGGCGGGCGGCGACCCGGAGATCGCGATCGCCCTGATCGGGGTCGTGCCGGAGTACCTGGAGGCGGCCCTGGACGAGGTGGCCGTGCGGTACGGCTCGATGGAGAAGTACGTCCGCGAGGGCCTCGGCGTCCCGGACGCCACGGTCGACGCCCTCCGCGCCCGCCTGACCGCCTGACCGTCTGACCGCCTGACCGTCTGACCAGCCGACCGGCCGCCCGGCCGACCCCCCGAGCGGGCGCGCCGGGCCCGGCGCGCCCGCGTGCCGCGCCCAAGTGCCGCGCCCGGGGCCCGAGTCGGCCGGGTGACCATCCGGGCATTCGCTCGTTCTGCTGAACGTGACTGCGCCGGACACCGCCACCCGCCCCCGCCCGCACCCCCTCGACGCCGGGGTCGACGTCGAGCGCGCCGAGGCCGCCATCGTCGAGCACTACCCGCGGCTGGTGCGGCTCGCCTACCTCGTGCTGCCGCCGTCGCTCGGGCGCAACCGCCGGGTGCTGACCGCGCACGCCCTGGCCCAGCGGGCCCTGCCGCGCGGCCGGGAGGCCTCCGGCGCGCAGGGCCTCGTACCGTTCCAGCGCGGCGGGCAGGACGGCGATCCGGGCGCCGACGCCGGGTACGCCTACGTCCGCCTCCGGGTGCTGCGCGCCGCGCTGGAGGCCGGGCTGCCCCTGACCTTCCGGGCGCTGCCCCGGCGGGCGCAGCTGCCGCCCGCGCTGCCGCAGGTGTGGGGGCTGCGGCTGTTCCCGCGCTCCGGCGGGGCCGAGGAGCTGGCCCTGGACCAGTGGTTGGCCACCCTCGACGGGCCCGCCCGGGCGGCCTGCGTGCTGCGCGCCCTGGAGCGGCTGGACGGCCCCGAGGTGCTGCTGGTGCTGACCGAGGCCGGGGTGGTGGATCCGCAGGCCGCGCTCGCCGGGGCCGGGGGGCCCGAGAACGACGCCCTGTTCGCCTCGCCCGAGTTCGACCCCTGCGTGCTCCAGGCCCGCCCCACCGACCTGCTGCGGCGGCGGCGCTGGGTGCGCGGTTCGCTCGCGGCGGGCGCCGCGCTGCTGGTGGGCGGGGCGCTGCTCGCGCTGCCGGGCGGGGGGTGGGGCTCCGACGGCGCCGCTGCGCCCGCGTACGCCCGTAACGCCGCGGCGGAACAGGCCCTGGACCCGGCGCGGGTGACCCGGGCTCCGGCCGGGCAGTGGCGCACGGCCGACCGCGTCGACTTCTCGGCCTGGCCCGCGCGGGGCGACCGCCAGGGCGACAAGGAGCTGCTGCGCCGGGCGCTGGCCGTCTGGGCCCGCCCCGGCGCCTCGGTGGTGGTCTCGGCGACCCCCGACACCCCGGCGGGTCCGCCGATGGGACCGCCGCAGCTGCTGTTCGCGGGCACGGTCGACCAGGCGGTCGTGGTGCTGATGCACGACGGGCTGCGCGTGGTGCGCTACGCGGAGCCCCTCTCGGGGACCTCCGGCGCGGCCCTGGACTTCGCCCGTACGGACGGGGCGGCGGCGGAGACGGCGACCGCGCTGGTGCTGAGCCGGGTGGACGGCAACGTCCGCTACCTAACGGCGCCGTGGGTGACGGGGGTGACGGTGCGGGACCTGCTCAAGCCGGCGGACGCCCCGACGCCGCTGCGCCTGGGCACGGACGGCATCACCGCCCCGGTGGCGGGTCCGGCTCCGGCCGGGGCCTGTACGGCCTGGAACGCGCTGGCCCTGGAGACCGCCGCCGGGCCCCGGTTGGTGACGGACCTGGGCGAGCTGACCCCGGCCCGGTTGACCTCGGGGGCCCCGGGAGCCGCGCGCGACGTGACGCAGGCGGCGGAGCTGAGCGAGTGGTCGCGGATCGCGTGCCTGCTGCCGGCGGTCCGCTCGCACGGGGTGCGGACGGTCAACTCGTGGGCGTACGCGCGCCAGCCGCTGCCGGAGGGCAACGGCACGGCGGCCTGGCTGTGCACCCGGGCCGAGACCTGGCGGGGCACCGCGGACCGGGTGCAGGCGCAGTTCCTGGCGCCGGGCGCGCAGGTGGCGGCGCAGGCGGCCAAGGCGGAGGGCTCCCCGGCGTGCGGGTCGCGGGAGCCGCAGGTGTTGGCGGGCGTGCTGTGGAAGTCGCAGGGCGGCCACTGGTACGTGCTGGCGGCGGGCACGGCGCAGTTCACGTCCCTGTCGGTGACGGGCGGGGCCACCGGGTCGGCGACCGGGAACCGGTTGGCGGTGAAGGCCGCGGAGGGCGCGCAGGTGGAGCTGTCCGGGAAGCTGACGGACGGCACGAAGGCGGGCGTCCTGCGCTAGGGAATCGGCGCACGGGGGTGTTGCGGCGGCCTACCCATCAGTACATTGACGCCATGTCTAATACGCCGTCCGCACCTGCACCCGCACCCGTGGCGTCGGAGCACATACCGCTCAAGGCCCGGAACGTGTCCTTCTCCTGGGAGGACACCCCGCTCCACTGGCTGCCCGGCGATCCCTTCGCCGGGCACACCATGAACGTGCTGCACCTGCTGCTCCCGGCGGGCGAGCGCTGGTTCGTGCACGTCTACAAGCAGGTGCTGCCGTACATCACGGACGAGCGGCTGCGGGCGGACGTGGTCGGCTTCATCGGCCAGGAGGCGATGCACGCGGCCGCGCACGACGACGTACTGCCCCACCTCAAGCGCCTCGGCCTGGACCCCACTCCGTACACCGCGCAGGTGGACTGGCTCTTCGAGAAGCTGCTCGGGGACCGCACCCTGCCGCCGGGCCGGGCCCGGGAGTGGTGGCTCAAGGAGCGGGTGGCGACGATCGCGGCGATCGAGCATTACACCGCCTTCCTCGGCAACTGGATCCTGAACGCCGACGAGCTGGACCGGCGCGGCGCGGACCCGGTGATGCTGGACCTGCTGCGCTGGCACGGGGCCGAGGAGGTCGAGCACCGGGCGGTGGCCTTCGAGCTGTTCATGCACATCGACGGCGGCTATCGGCGCCGGGCCAGGACCTGGGCGACGGCCTTCACGGCGCTGGTGTTCCTGTGGCAGCGCGGCGCCCGCTTCTTCATGGAGAACGACCCCGGCCTGCCGCGGGCCAAGGCCTCCCTCGGCCAGTTCTTCCGGGCCGGGCAGCAGGGCGTACTGCCCTCGACGGGCGCGATGTTGAAGTCGATCCCCTCCTACCTGTCCCGCTCGTACCACCCCTCGCAGGAGGGCTCGACGGCCCAGGCCGTGGCCTACCTCGCCGCCTCGCCCGGTGCGAACGGCGGTGCCCGGTGATGCGGCGCGCGGCCACCGTGACCGCCGCGGCCGGGGCCGTCTGGCTGGCGCGGCGGGCCCTGCGGCGCCGGATCGAGCGCTCGCCGCTGTGGCCGCTCCCGGCCCTGGAGGAGCCGATCTCCGGGTACTCGCCGCGCCGGTCGCTGCGCGCGCTGATCGTCTCGCGCACCGAACCGGCCGAGGGGGTGCTCCGGCTGGTCCTGGAATCCGCCGAGCTGCCCGGGTGGGCCCCGGGCGCGCACGTCGACGTCACGCTGCCGTCGGGGCTGGTGCGCCAGTACTCGCTGTGCGGGGACCCGGCGGTCCCCGGCCGGTACACGATCGCGGTCCGGCTGGTGGCGGACGGGCGCGGGGGTTCGCGGGAGGCGCACGCGCAGCTGACGGAGGGCTCGGAGCTGGAACTGCGGCCGCCGCGCAACCGGTTCGCGCTGGTCCCGGCCGCCTCGTACGTGTTCGTGGCGGGCGGGATCGGGATCACCCCGATCCTGCCGATGCTGCGCGCGGCCACGGCGGCGGGGGCCGACTGGACCCTGCTCTACGGCGGGCGGAGCCGGGCGTCGATGCCGTTCCTGGACGAGCTGGCGGCGTACGGGGACCGGGTGGCGGTGGTGCCCGAGGACGAGGCGGGCCTGCCGGACCTGTCCCCGGTGGCGGCGGCCGCGCCGGGCACCGCGGTCTACTGCTGCGGCCCGGGGCCCCTGATGGCGGCGGTGGTCGCCGCGGCCCCGCCCGGGGTGGAGGTCCGACTGGAGCGGTTCGCCCCGGCGGCGGCCACGGGGGCGGAGCAGCCGTTCACGGTGACCCTGGCCCGCTCGGGCCGCACGGCGGAGGTCCCTGCGGACGGCACGACGCTGGCGGCGGTCCTGCGGGAGCTGCCCAACACCCCGTACTCCTGCGAGCAGGGCTTCTGCGGCACCTGCAAGCACGGCGTGCTGGCGGGCGAAGTGGACCACCGCGACGACCTCCTGACGGACGCGGAGCGGGAGACCTCGATGCTGCTGTGCGTGTCCCGGGCCCGGGGCGGGCAGCTGACGCTGGACCTGTGACGGGGGCCGGAGAACGGAGCCTCGCCGGCGATCGGGGCGCCCCCGGAGGGGCCTTGGGGGGCGGCGACGCCCTAGCGGGTGAGCAGGTGGGCGATCACCGAGACCGTGGCCAGTCGCGGCAGGACGCCGACGAGGCAGATCGGCCACACCCCGTGCGGTTGGCGGCGCGGATCGGCGAAGGCGGCGCCGACCAGGAGCGCCGCCGTCGGCCAGAAGGCGAACACGCCGATGACGAAGAGGCTCATCGACCACACGCAGATGCTCGCCGCGACGCCCAGGCAGGTGGCGACGAAGGCCCGGCGGCGCCCGACGAAGGGCGGCGCCAGGACCGGCAGGACGGCGCCCAGGGTGAGCCAGACGAGGTGGGTCCACCCGGCCAGGTGGACCGCGACCGCCATCAGGAACACGGCGTCCAGCGCCGCGATCGCGGCCAGGGCGCGCTGCAGCCCGTGGGCGCGGTCGGCTGCGGGTTCCCCGGGCTCAGGCACGGCCGAGTCCGAGGGCGGGGGCGACGTAGAAGGACCACGCCATGGCGGCGGCGCACCAGAGCGAGAGGGCCAGCAGGAGGCCGCCCAGGACGGTCAGCACCCGGGCGGCGCAGGGCCGTCGGCGGCCGTCGGCGAAGGCGGCGAACAGGAGCAGGATGCCGGAGGGCGCGAAGGCGAACAGGCCGGCCAGGGCGCCGAGCACGCTGAACACGGTGTAGAGCACGCCCAGCACGGCGGCGCCCGTCGTGAAGCTGCCGCGGATGCGCAGGAAGAGCAGCGGCGACGCGACGAGGGCGAGCAGCAGGAAGAAGGAGGCGTCGAAGTAGGGGTCGGGCGCCATGACGAGGGCCATGGCGAGCGCGTTGACCGCGGCGCCCCAGCCCAGGGCGCGTTGCTGCCCGGTGGGCCGGCCGTCCTCCGCCCCGCCCGCGTCCCACAGGCACCTGCGCACGCGCCCGGCCCCCGCCGCGACCACCGACATTTCGGCCATCGCCGTACCCCCGTCCCTCGATCGCCGGACACGTTCCTTTGAACGCGTTCAGTTGAACGTGTTCAAGATAGCGGATGTCGCGCGGCACGCACTACCCGTAGGGTGTTGCCATGACAACCGGGGTGCGACGCAGGATGGGTGTCGAGGAGCGGCGGCAGCAGCTGATCGGCGTGGCGCTGGATCTCTTCAGCAACCGGTCGCCCGACGAGGTGTCGATCGACGAGATCGCGGCGGCCGCCGGGATATCGCGACCGCTCGTCTACCACTACTTTCCGGGCAAGTTGAGCCTGTACGAGGCCGCGCTGCGGCGCGCCGCCGACGAGTTGGCCGCGCGCTTCGACGAACCGCCCGAAGGCCCCCTGGGCGCCCGGCTGCTGCGGGTGATGGGCCGGTACTTCGCCTTCGTCGACGAGCACGGGCCCGGCTTCTCCGCCCTGATGCGCGGCGGCCCCGCGGTCGGCTCCAGCCGGACGAACGCGATGATCGACGAGGTCCGCCAGGCCGCCTACGAGCAGATCCTCAGCCACCTCGGCGTCGAGCGGCCGCCCGCGCGGCTGGAACTCGTCGTGCGCTCCTGGGTCTCGCTCGCCGAGTCCACGGCGCTCATCTGGCTCGACGGCCGCCGGATCCCGCGCGCCGAGCTGGAACTCCAGCTGGTGCACGACTTCGCCGCGCTGGCCGCCGTGAGCGCCGCATACGACGAGGAGATGGCCGGCCTGCTGGTCCGGATCCTGGCGGACGAGCCCGCCGACGGCCCCTTCGGCGAACTGGTGCGGCGGCTCGCCGCGTTCATCCCCGCCGCGTCCGACGCCGCCGCCCCGGAACAGCGGTCGGTGCCCCGCCCGCGGTGATAATGACCGCGTGATCATTGACGACGGGATCTTGTTCCGGCAGGCCGAGGAGAAGGACGCCGCGACCCTGGTGGCCCTGTACGACCAGGCCGCCCGGTGGATGCGGGCCCAGGGCATCGAGCAGTGGAAGCCGGGCGAGAAGGGCGTCGACCACTTCCGGGCCCGGATGGCCGACGGCGAGGTGTGGATCGCCGCCGACGCCGACGGCCGGGTGTGCGGGGCGTACGAGCTGTGGTGGTCCGACGAGGAGGCCTGGGGCGTCCAGCCGCCGGTCGCCGGGTACGTGCACCGGCTGATGGTCGAGCGCGAGGCCGCGCCCGCCGGGGCCGGGCGCCGACTGCTCGAACACGCCGAGCGGCGCATCGCCCGGGCCGGCCTGGAGCGGGCGCGGCTGGACTGCGTCTCCACCAACCCCCGGCTGCTGGCGTACTACCAGGGCGCGGGCTACCGGGTGGTCGGGGAGTTCCCGTCCAAGCAGGCCCTGGACGGGCGGGTGTACGGGGTGATCCTGTTGGAGAAGCGGCTGGACCGCCTCACGGTGGTGTGAGGCGGCCCGCGCGGGCTACCGGGCCGCCGCCCCCTTCCCCTGGAAGACGGCCACCGTGCGGGCCGGGACCGTGAACGCGCCGGTCCCGGCGTCGTACGCCGCCGCCTTGACCACCGGGTCGGCGCCCGCGGCCTGCCGCGGGTGCAGCGCGTAGGCCCGCCCGGCCAGTGCGGGGACGCGCTGGAGCTGCGCGGTGGGCGTGGCGTTGAAGACCACGACCAGGTCGCCGAGGGTCATGGTGATGACGCCGGGGGTCTCCGTCGGGCCCGCGAGCGGGAAGGCCAGTTCGGCCTGGACCTCGGCCGTGCTGGTCAGCGCGAAGGACGGCTCCGCGGTGCGCACGGCGAGCAGGTCCCGGTAGGCGGCCGCCGCCGCGGTGACGTCCGTGCAGGTCGGGCCGGGGGTGGTCAGCAGCGGTGCGGCGTAGGGCCACTTCGCCCGGTTGTCGGCGGCGGGCGGCAGGCCCCGGCCGAAGCCGTTGGCGCTGGAGGTCCCCGCCGGGCAGGTCCAGTGGATGGCGTTGAACCAGTCGCCGCTGTCGAAGGAGTTGCGGTCCAGGGACTTCGAGCGCAGCAGGTCGGTGCCCGCCTGGGAGAGGGACGGGCCCTGCGACAGGGTGGCCGTGGCCATCGCCAGGACCTGCATCCGGGCCTGGTCCGCGGTGGAGGTGGCGGGCGGGAGCTTGTACTTGAGGGCGTCGTAGAGCGATTCGTTGTCGTGGGCGTCCGCGTAGGCGAGGGCGTCGCCCGGCGCCGCCGCGTATCCGGCGCCCTGGCCGTTGTAGTCCAGCTGGGCGCCCGTGATCGAGGCACCGGTGGCGTCCGTGAAGCGGTAGCCCGCCAGGTTGCCGGTGAGCCCGACCTTGATCAGGTCCTGGGCGTGCCGGAGCCGGGCCAGCTGCTGCTCGGGGGTGCCGTTGGCTGGGGTCGCGCCCGGGTCGGTGAAGAGCCCGGAGGCGAAGCCCTGCACGCGCGGGTCCTCGTCGAAGGGGCCGCCGCCGCGGACCGCGTCGCGGGCCCGGTCGGAGAAGGTCGCGATGCCGGTACCGGCCATGTTCTTCTGCGTGGCCTGGACGAAGCGGGCGTCGTCGGCGACCTCGCCGAAGTTCCAGCCCTCGCCGTAGAGGATCACCTTCTTGCCGTCGACCCCGTCCTTCGCCGGGGTCAGCCGGTCCAGGGCGGCGCGCACGGCCAGGATGTTGGCCTTCGGCTGGTGGCCCATCAGGTCGAAGCGGAAGCCGTCGACCTTGTACTCCTTGGCCCAGGTGACCACGGAGTCCACGACCAGGCGGCCCATCATGGCGTTCTCGGTGGCCGTGTTGGAGCAGCAGCTGCTGGTGGCGACGGAGCCGTCGGCGAGCAGGCGCTGGTAGTAGCCGGGGACGACCCGGTCCAGGACGGAGAGGTCCGACTGGCCGGAGGCGGCGGTGTGGTTGTAGACCACGTCCATCACCGTGCGCAGGCCCGCGTCGCCCAGGGACTGCACCATGCGCCGGAACTCCACGGTGCGGGCGGTGCCGTTCGGGTCGCTCGCGTACGAGCCCTCCGGAACGGTGTAGTGCAGCGGGTCGTAGCCCCAGTTGTAGGCGTCCTTCGCGGCGGCGGCCGCCACGCAGGCCTGCTGCTCCGGGGAGTCGGGGGCGTAGACCTTGAGGTCGCAGGCGGGGGTGGTGCGGTTCGCCGGGTCCTCGGGGATGGTGGCGATGTCGAAGGCGGGCAGGAGGTGGACGTAGGAGGTGCCGGCGGCGGCCAGCGAGCGCAGGTGCTTCATGCCCGCCGAGTCGCGGTCGGTGAAGGCCAGGTACTGGCCGGGGTGCTTGCTGGTGGGGTCGGCCACCGAGAAGTCCCGGATGTGGAGTTCCTGGATCTGGGCGGAGGTGAAGGGGACGGCGGCGGGCTTCTTCAGCTCGCGCCAGCCGGGCGGCTGGAGCGCGGGCGCGGCCAGGTCCGCGATCAGGCTGTACGTCGAGTCGGTGGTCAGCGCGGTGGAGTAGGGGTCGGTGACCAGGTTGCGGACCACCTGGCGCACGCTCGGCGCCCAGACGGTCACCGCGTAGCGGTAGCGCTTGCCGGTCCAGGAGCGCTCGCCGTCCACCGACCAGACGCCGGTGGCGTCGTCGCGGCGCATGGGGACGGTGCGGGCGCCGCCGTCGAGTTCGAGGGAGACCTGTTGGGCGGTGGGCGCCCAGAGCGCGAGCTTCGGGCCGCGGGACGAGAAGGTCGGGCCGAGCGGGACCGTGTTCGCGTACAGGTCGTCGAGGACGCCCGCGAGCTGGACCCCGGTGGCGGCGAGCACGGCGCCGTTCGCGCCTCGGGCGCTCGCGACGAGCTGTCCGCGCAGCGCCTCGCGGACCCGGCCGCGGTCGCGCGGGTCGACGGTGAAGGCGGTGTACGCCGCGAGGTGCGGGAACTTCTGCTTCTGTACGGCGCTCAGCGCGCCCGGGGTCAGCCGCAGCCAGGAGGCCCGCTCGGCGCCGGTCAGGGCGCCCTTCTCGGCCTTGATCGCACCCTCGCGCGAGGCCAGGAGCTGCACGGAGGCCGCGGCGGGCGGGGCGTTCCAGGCGAGGGTGTCGCGGTCGATCCAGACGGCTTCGGACCTGGTCAGGTCGAGGGCGGCGGCGGAGCCGGCGGGCTGCGGCAGCAGGTACTCCTGCCGGCCCGCGAGCAGCCAGGCCTCGTGGCCGGTGGCCTTGAGGTCGAGGGACTGGTCGGTGGGGAGGTCCTTCTCGTCGCCCTTGTGGAGGATGTAGCTCAGCGAGCTGGCGCCCGGGGCGAGCGGGACCTCGTAGACCGCGCCGTAGGAGTCGGTGCGGGCGGGGAGCAGCGGCTTGGACCAGTCGGTGGGGGCGGCGGCGCCGGTCCACACGTGCAGGCCCCAGCCGTCGTAGGCGCCGTCGGGGCGCTTGAGGTGCAGGACCGCCTTGGTCCGGTCCTGGGGCGGGTAGGGCGGTCGGTCGGTGCGGGCCGTTTCCTTGCCCTGCTCCAGCCAGATCTCGCCGGTCCGGGTCACGTCGACGGTGCGGTCGGCGGCGACGTCCTTCGTGCCGTCCTTGTCGATGACGAGGTAGCCGACGCTGCTCGCGCCGGGCTTGAGCTTGACGTGGGCGAAGGCGCCGTAGGCGTCGCGGCCGGTGAAGTCGTGTCCGGCGGGCCAGGTGGTGGACTCGCCGTCGGCGAGGTCGCCCCAGGCGTAGAGCCGCCAGTTCGTGTAGTCGCCGTCGGGGCGGTTGTAGTGGACGACGGCGTAGTCGCGCTGGGTGGCGGTGGGGACCTCGGGGGGCGGTGACTGCCCGGCGACGGAGGCGGCGAGGGCGCTCGCGGTGCGGCCGGAGGCGTCGACGACGACCGCCTTGTAGCGCAGTGCGGTGCCCGCGGGGGCGGTGATCCGCTGGGTGACCTTGTAGGGGGCGTGGTCGGCGGAGCCGAGGACCTGCCAGGCGTCGTTGCCGCTCTGGGCGGCGAAGACGACCCGGTTCAGGCCGCCGCCGGTGACGTCCGCCGACAGCTCGACGGTGCCGGTGGCGCCGGGGGCGGGCGGGGTGAGGGTCAGGGCGGGGCGGGTGGTGGGGGCCGGGAGCGGGGTGGTCCCCATGAGGACCGCCGAGCCGAGGGCGGGGACGGTGACGGACAGCTTGCCGGTGGAGGAGGCCCAGACGGTGGTGGTGCCCGCGCCGCCGTGGAGGACGCTGTAGGCGGCGCCGGGCGGGGCGTCGAGTTCCACGGTGCGGGGCGCGGCGCCGTTGTTGGCGGCGACCAGGTACTCGGTGCGGGTGCGCGGGTCGGTGCGGGCGAAGGCGTAGACGGAGCCGTCGGCGAGGCGTTCGCTCTGGACGCCGTCGCGCAGGGCCGGGTGGGCCTTGGTCAGCTTCGAGAGAGCACTGATCTGTTGGTAGAGCGGGTGTCCCGGATCGTAGGCATCGCTCGCGTGCGTGCGCGCCGTTCCCAGCTGGTCGTCATCGAGGTAGTCGGGCGTCTTGGAGGCGAAGAGGGACTGGCGGGCGTCCTTGTCGCCCCCGGCGCCGGTGAAGCCCTGCTCGTCGCCGTAGTAGATCACCGGGTTGCCGCGGGAGAAGAACATCAGCTCGTTCGCCAGCCGGTAGCGGTCGAGCAGCTCCTGCTCCCCCGCCCCGGGCCGGTCCTGCTTCAGGAAGGAGCCGAACCTCCCCATGTCGTGGTTGCCGAGGAAGGTCACCTGCTCGTAGGCGTTGGCCTTGTCGCTGGTGTACCGGTAGTCCGCCCCGAGGACGGAGGCCAGCCGGTCGGCTCCGGCGCCCTGGGCGGCGTACGCCCGGATCGCGTCCTGGAGCGGGAAGTCGAGGGTGGCGTCGAGGCGGCCCTGCGTGACGTAGGGCGAGGTGACCGCCGGGTCCGCGGAGTACACCTCGCCGAACATGAAGAAGTTCGAGCGCCCGCGCTGGGCGGCGTACTTGTCGAGGGCGGTGGCCCACTGCGTCCAGAACGGCAGGTCGACGTGTTTGACGGTGTCGATCCGGAAGCCGTCGATACGGAAGTCCCGGACCCACTTCTCGTAGATCTTCTCCATCCCGCCGACCACCTCGGGACGCTCGGTCCACAGGTCGTCGAGCCCGGAGAAGTCGCCCTGTTCGGCGGATTCGCCCGCGAAGGTGGAGTCGCCCCGGTTGTGGTACATCGACGGATCGTTCAGCCAGGCGGGGACCTTGGCGTCCTTCTTCGCCGCGGGCACGACCGGCGTGCGCGGGAAGGATCCGGCCCCGACACCGGGGAACCCCTTCTTCCCGGCGGCGTAGTCGGAGTCGTCGAAGGGCACCCCGTCCTTGGTCAGGTAGGGGAAGGCCCCCTTGGAGAGGTAGGAGTACGACTTCTCGTCGTAGTCGATGACGTCGGCGGTGTGGTTGGTGATGACGTCGAAGAAGACCTTCATCCCCTTCCCGTGCGCCTTGTCGATCAGCCGCTCCAGGTCGGCGTTGGTCCCGAAGTGCGGGTCGACCTGGGTGAAGTCGGTGATCCAGTAGCCGTGGTAACCGGCCGAGGCGTTGGCCCCCTCCCCCTGCACCGGCTGGTTCTTGAAGAGGGGCGCCATCCAGATGGCGGTGGTGCCCAGCCCCTTGATGTAGTCGAGCCGGTCGGTCAACCCCTTGAGGTCGCCGCCCTGGTAGAAGCCCTTGTCCGTCGGGTCCAGACCGGTCCGCAGGCGGCTGCCGGTCAGTCCGCCCCGGTCGTTGCGCGGGTCGCCGTTCGCGAAGCGGTCGGGGAGCACGAAGTAGAACTGCTCCCGGGTCAGGTCGTGCCGGGCGGGCTGCGCCGCCAGTTTCGCGTCCGAGGGCGGGGCGGGAGCCTTGCCGGCGGCCGCCGCGGGGAGGGCGGGCAGGAACGTCACGGCCAGGGCGGCGGCGACGATTCCTGCGGCTGGGCGTATCAAGGCGGGGTCTCCTCAACGGGTAGGGGGTGGGGCGCGGTGGGGGTCAGTTGCGCCAGGTGTCGCCGAGCGCGACCTTCCCGCTCGCGGGGACGGTGGCCGTGCGGTTGGCCCCGCTCTCCCAGGTGACGTTGCCCGCGGCGTCCTTGCGGACGTACTTGTAGGCGAAGGAGGTGCCCGCGGGCAGGCTGACGTCGAGCTTCCAGACCGGGTAGGCGGCGGGGTCGAGCTTGAGCGCGGAGGCGGTGTTCCAGTTGCCGAGGGCGCCCTGGTCGCCGGTGACGTAGATGTCCTGGCCGGGCACGGTGGTGGCGTTGACGGCGAAGGAGGCGCCGCCCGCCGCGGGCGGGGTCGAGCCGCCGCCGCAGGTACGGGCGCCCGCGTGCAGGGCGACGGCGGTGTCGGCCCCCAGCGTCGCCGTGAACTGCCCGGAGCCGTTCACCGTCACGCCCCGGCCGCTCTGCACGTCGCAGTAGTCGCCCGCCGGGAGCGAGGTCTGGAAGGTCCGGGTCAGCGCCGACGCCTCGTGGTTGATGGCGACGTACGCCTTCGCGCCGCGCCCGAAGGCGATCTGGTCCCCGCCGTTGTCCCACCAGTTGGTGACGCCCTGGCCGCGAGCGGCGTTGTGGAAGCCCACCATCGAGGAGATCTCGCGCCAGGCGTGCTGGCAGGTCCAGCCGTCGGTGTAACAGGCGTTCACCGCACCGCCGTTCGGCGGACCGGCGTCGCGGTCGGTGAAGGAGTACCCGGAGTGCACGTCCGGGGAGCCGTAGGGCCAGGCCAGCATGAAGACGTTGGCGAGGGTGTAGGTCGCGCCCGCCTTGTAGTTGAGGGTGTCCCCGCCGCGCTCGGTGTCGTGGTTGTCGACGAACACGGCGGCCTGGCCGCTCGGCATGTAGCCCCAGGCCTCGCCGAAGTTCTTCAGGTAGGCCAGGTTCTCGTTCTGGAAGACCCGCTTGAGGTCGCGGGCGTAGCGGAACTCCTGCACGTCCCCGTTGCCCAGGTACTCGCTCGGCTGGACGGCCTCGCCTGCGCCGTATATCGCCTCCTGCTTCCAGTAGGCGTTCGGCTTGGTCAGCCGGGACTTGATGTTGGCGAGGTCGGCGGCGGGCATGTGCTTGGCGGCGTCGATCCGGAAGCCGTCGACGCCGAGGGAGAGCAGGTCGTTCAGGTACCCGGCGATCCGGCCGCGGACGTAGTCCTCGCCGGTGTCGAGGTCGGCCAGCTGCACCAGCTCGCAGTTCTGGACGTTGGCCCGGTCCTGGTAGCTGGAGATGGTGGCGCGGCAGTCGTCCATGTCGGCGCCGGAGTAGAGCCCGGGGTAGTCGTACTTCGTGTACGAACTGCCCCCGGTTCCGGTGCCGTCGGAGGCGGCCATGTGGTTGATGACGGAGTCCGCGACCACCTTCACCCCGGCCGCGTGGCAGGTGTCGACCATGGCCTTGAAGGCGCCCCGGTCACCGAGCCGCCCGGCGATCTTGTAGCTGACGGGCTGGTACGAGGTCCACCACTGCGGACCCTGGATGTGCTCCTGCGGCGGCGAGACCTGCACGTAGCCGTACCCCGCGGGCCCGAGGCCGTCGGTGCAGGCCTTGGCGACGGAGGCGAAGTTCCACTCGAAGAGCACGGCGGTGACGTCGCGCTCGGCGGGCGGCGCGGCGGCCGCCGTCGGCGCCTGCCACGTGCCGACGGCGGCGAGTGCGGCAAGCGCGGCCACGGCTCTGTGGATGCGGGGCATGGGGGGCCTCCTGGCGAAGAGGTGGGGATTGCTGGCGACCGTAGGCCCCGCCCCTGCCCCCTGCAAGACCTTGCGCAAGAGATTGCAGAATTGTTTCTCCGCCGTGTCCCGCCTGGGTAGGGTCCACCGGGACAAACCGACACCGCAGGAGGACCGGCATGGCGACGGACATCGTGATCGCGCAGACGACGATCGACAACGAGCCGGCGGCGCGGGAGTTGGCGCGGGGCGCGGTCGAATCCCGACTCGCCGCCTGCGCCCACATCGACGCACCCCTCACGGCCGTCTACCGGTGGCAGGGCACGGTGGAGACGGCCACGGAATGGCGCGTCTCCTACAAGACGACCCGCGACCGACTGCCCGCCCTGAGCGCATGGGTCGACCAGCACCACGGCTACGACGTCCCCGAGTGGATCGTCCTGCCGGTGGACACCAGCTCGGACGCCTACGCGTCGTGGATCGCCGCGGAGACGACGCCGGCGGCAACCCCACCGGCGCAACGCACCCCTTGAGACCGGAGCCCGGCCGCACTCACGACCTCAGCACTCCGCCACTCCAACGTGACGGCGGGCCTTCACGGCGACGGTGTAACGGTTCCTCTCGTCCCTTGAGGAACCGGCCGATGACTGAGCGCTACGCGTACGTCCCCCATCGCCTGCTCCGGCTCCGCGTGCGCGACGTCGCCTCCGGAGCGGAGGGCGAGCTGATGGCCGTGATCAACGAGGACGTGTCGGCGGACCCCGCCCGCCGGCACTGGACGACGCTGGCCTACATCCGGGGCTCGTCCGGCCGCGAGTTCACCACCGCGGTGGACAACGTCCGGCCCGCCTGACGCGCGGGCCCGCGGCACACGGCTCCGCCCGACCCGGTCCGGCAGGCCCCCGGCCGGGGTCCGTCAGGGGGCCTGGGACGTGGAGCCGCGGACGACCAGTTCCGGTTGGAAGACGAACTCCGTGCGTTGGACGGGCGTGCCGCCCACCGCCTCCAGCAGGGCGCCCACCGCCGCCGTCGCCATCGCGCGGACCGGCTGGCGGACCGTGGTCAGGGGCGGGTCGGTGAAGGCGATCAGCGGGGAGTCGTCGAAGCCGACGACCGACACGTCCTCGGGGACCCGCAGCCCGCGCTCGCGGGCCGCCCGGATGACGCCCAGCGCCATCGGGTCGCTCCCGCACACGATCCCCGTGCAGCCCCGGTCGAGCAGCGCACCGCCCGCCGCGTGCCCGCCCTCCACCGTGAAGAGCGTGCGCTGGATCAGCCCTTCGGCCTCCGCCGAGGGCAGGGCGGCCAGGAACCCCTGTTCCTTGCGGGCCGAGGGAACGTACCGCGTCGGGCCGATCGCCAGCCCGATCCGCCGGTGCCCGAGGGCCTCCAGGTGCCGCACGGCCATGTCCGCGGCCGCCCGGTCGTCCGGCGAGATGAAGGGCGCGTGGACGTGCTCGTTGAAGCCGTTGATCAGGACGAACGGGACCCCGCGGGCCGCGAGCCGCTGGTAGCGCGTCGGATCCGCCGAGGAGTCCGCGTGCAGCCCGGACAGGAAGACGATCCCCGTCACCCCGCGCTGCTCCAGCTGCTCCACCAGCTCGTCCTCGGTGGCCCCGCCGGGCGTCTGCGTGCACAGCACCGGCGTGTACCCGTGCCCCGCCAGCGCCTGCTCGATGACCTGCGCGAAGGCGGGGAAGATCGGGTTGGTCAGCTCGGGGATGAGCAGCCCGACGAGCCCGTTGCTGCGCCTGCGCAGCCGTACGGGCCGTTCGTAGCCGAGCAGGTCGAGCGCGGCCAGCACCTTGTGCCGGGTGCCGGCCGCCACGCCCGCCTTGCCGTTGAGCACACGGCTGACGGTCGCCTCGCTGACCTGGGCCTGCGCGGCGATGTCCGTCAGCCGAAGGGGGGAGGTCACCCCTGCCACCACACCGCCGTGTCGGCCGGGAGCAGGTCCGGGTCGGCCAGCGGACCGCTGGCCAGCAGCACGGTTCCGGGGGCGGGGGTACGTACCGCCGCGCCGCCCGTGTTCACCGTGCAGACGAACTCCCCGCGCCGGAAGGCCAGCACCCCGGCCGGGGCCTCCAGCCACTCGACCGCGTCGCCCGCGCCCAGCTCCGTCCGCTCGCGCCGGATCCGCAGCGCGGAGCGGTACAGCTCCAGGGTGGAGTGCGGGTCGCCGGTCTGCGCGGCCACGCTCAGCCCCGCCCACTCCTGCGGCTGCGGCAGCCAGCTGCCACCCGGACCGAAGCCGTACGGAGCCTCCTCGCCCGACCACGGGATCGGCACCCGACACCCGTCCCGCAACCCGTCCTGACCGGCGCCGCGCGTGAACGCCGGGTCCTGACGCACCTCGGCGGGAAGGTCGATCACCTCCGGAAGCCCCAGCTCCTCACCCTGGTACACATACGCCGACCCCGGCAGCGCCAGCATCAACAGCGCCGCCGCCCGCGCCCGCGCCAGGCCCTCCGCACCACCGCCGTACCGCGTCACGTGCCGCACCACGTCGTGGTTCGACAGCACCCACGTCGTCGGAGCGCCCACGACCCGCATCGCGTCGAGCGATTCGTCGATGGTCGCGCGCAGCGCGTCGGCGTCCCACCCGGTGTTCAGGTACTGGAAGTTGAAGGCCTGGTGCAGCTCGTCGGGCCGCAGGTAGAGCGCGGTGCGGTCCGCGCTCGGGGTCCACGCCTCGGCGACCCCGATGCGGTCACCGGCGTACTCCTCCAGCACGGTCCGCCAGGAGCGGTAGATCTCGTGGACCCCGTCCTGGTCGAAGAAGGGCAGGACCTGGTTGCCCAGCAGCTTGAGCTGCTCGTCGCGGCCGAGGTCGGGCAGGCCGGGGGCCTTGACCAGGCCGTGCGCGACGTCGATGCGGAAGCCGTCGGCGCCGAGGTCCAGCCAGAACCGCAGGATGGAGCGGAACTCGTCCTGGACCGCCGGGTGTTCCCAGTTGAAGTCGGGCTGCTCGGGGGCGAAGAGGTGCAGGTACCACTCGCCGCCGGAGTCGGAGCCGGAGCCGGAGCCGTCCGCCCCGTCCGCGACCCGCGTCCACGCCGGGCCGCCGAAGATCGACTCCCAGTCGTTCGGCGGCAGCTCCCCGCCCGCCCCGCGCCCCGGCCGGAAGTGGAA
>NZ_JBHWLC010000080.1:0-36387 GCF_042730635.1 Streptomyces sp. NPDC059917 | reverse complement strand
GCCCGGATCCTCGGGATCCGGGCCCGCCCCCGCGCCGTGGCGCCGGGCGTCAGTTCCAGGCGTTGTTCTGGTTCTGCGCGTGGGCGCCCTGCTGGCCCATGCCGTACTGCGCGGCGAGGCCCTGCCCGAGCTGCGCGTTCTGCGGCGGGAGCAGCTCGCTGGGCTGCACCAGGGCGAAGCCCTGGCCGAGGAAGCTGAGCTCCCAGCCCTCGCCGGTGTTCCCGCGGCGCCGCCACACGCCGGTGGAGTGCGTCTGGGCCTGCATCTGCACGCGCAGCGAGGTGGACCAGGCGACGATGGCGTCCGCGTCGACGTTGACGTACTTGTCGGGCGTGATCTGGAGCATCAGCGGCTGCCCCGAGGTCATCAGGGCGACCTTGCCGCGGCCGGTGATGTTCAGCTGGTACTTCCCCGAGCCGGAGATCCCGTACTGGCTGTCGACCGCGATGGCCTCGGTGTGCAGGGTGGAGTCGAGGGCCAGGACGTAGCTGCTGTCCACGGTCAGGCCGTCCTGGTCGACGTCCACCACGTGCACGTCCTGGGCGAGGTTGGCGAAGTACACCGTCCCCTGCCCCGAGCAGCGCATGAGGTCGAGGCCCTCACCGGTGCGGGCGCGGGCGTTGCGCTGGTTGCCGCTCTGGTACTCGCCGTCGAAGTCGATCAGCCCCTGGTAGGCGACCATCGATCCCTTGCGGGCGAGGACGTCGTCCTGGCCGGTGAGGGAGACCCGCAGCATCTGCGGGTTCTGCACGACGTACCGCTCCTGGGACTGCGCCTCGGAGTGGCTGAAAAGTGCACTTTGCATGATGTGTCCGCTCCCCCTCAGCCCCGGGCCCGGAGCCGGTCGGTGCTGTCCTCGCTCGGCTGTACGACGACGATCCCCTGGCCGGAGAAGGCCATCTGGAAGGCCTCCCCGCTGCCGCGGCCGATCATCGACGAGGCCTTGAAGCTGCGCTTGCCCTTGACCTTGAGGTTCGGCGACCAGGCGACGAGCGCGTCCGGGTCGACGTACGTCTCGTCCTCGCCGCGGCCGCAGTCGACCACGATCGGCGTGCCCCGCGAGGTCAGGGCGACCCAGCCGGTGCCGGAGACCTGGACGTTGAAGAGCCCCTGGCCCGCGAACTTCGCCAGCCCCTTGACCCGCTCGACGCCCCAGGTGAGGTGGGCGTCGAAGGCGAGCAGGTTGGTGCCGTTGACGGAGAGGGCGTCGTTGTTGAGGTTGATGACGACGACGTCCGCGCCGTAGTCGGCGAGGTAGAGCAGGCCGTCGCCGGTGCACTTCATCAGCGGTGCGCCCTCGCCCGTCAGCCACTGCGAGGCCATCTGGCGCACGGCGGGCGGGTTGGGCTCGTACTGCACGAAGCCCTCGTAGGCGACCATCGAGCCGGTGCGCGCGAAGAGGTCGTGGCCGCTCTGCATGGCGACCTTGAGCATGGCGCGCCCGTGGTTCTCCATGCGGGCCGCGACGGGGGTCGGGGCGTAGCCGGCGAGCTGCGGGTTCATGGCGTTCATTGCGTTCATGGCGGGCTCCCTCAGACCTCGTAGGGCTGGACGATGATGAAGTTTCCGGGGGCTCCCCGGAACTGGAGGTTCACGGTCTCCCCGCTGTGCCCGGGGTAGGCGTTGCGGCGCAGCCTGACCTGGCTGGAAATGACCACCTGGGCGCCCGCGGACCACGCGACGATCGCATTGCTGTCGGCGAAGGTGGTCGGGGTG
The DNA here is from genome assembly GCF_042730635.1 of Streptomyces sp. NPDC059917. Lineage (NCBI taxonomy): Bacteria > Bacillati > Actinomycetota > Actinomycetes > Kitasatosporales > Streptomycetaceae > Streptomyces > Streptomyces sp. NPDC059917. Next base: position 34,671 of record NZ_JBHWLC010000080.1, on the reverse strand, counting down.
ACCGGCAGGACCACGGGGGTGCCGTGCGTCTTGACGACGACCGTGCCGGAGCCCTGGAACTGCATGGTGAACAGGGCGCCGCCCGGAATGCCGTGGCCCTCGATGCGGCGCACCTCGTGCTGGAGCGACTCGTCGAAGGCGAGCACGCTCTCGGCGGAGACGCAGATCCCGTCGCCCTGGAGCTCGATGGCGTGCAGGTGGGTGCCGTTCTCGGCGAGGAAGACCTGGCCGCGGCCGGTGCAGCGCATGAGCTGCATCTCCTGGCCGGTGGCGTTGCCAACGATGCGGCCGGCGAAGCCCGCGCCCTTGTAGCTGAAGTCCACCTTGCCCTGGTACAGCACCATGCTGCCCTGGCGGGCGAGGACGGGCTGACCGCCGACGCCCAGGTCGACGCGCATGAGCTGGTGGTTCTGCGCGGTCCAGCGGGCGCCGGTGGGGGCCTCCTTGTAGAGCTGGAGGGCGGAGGTGAGGCCGGGGGCGGCGGGGGTCTGCGCCGGCATGCCGGGCTGCTGGCCGTACGGGGCGCCGGGCGCGCCGGGCGGCGGGTAGCCGCCGGGGGCCTGGCCGGGGACCTGGTGTCCGTACGAGGGCTGCGGCGGCTGGCCGTAGGGACCGGCCGGGGCGGGCGGCGGCGGGTACTGACCGGGAGCCTGGCCCGGGACCTGGCGCCCGTACGACGGGCTCGGCGGCGGCTGCGGCGGGTGCACGGGCTGGCCGTACGGGCCGGGGGCCGCCGGGGCGGGTGCGAGCGGGCCCACCATGGTGGGGGCGGCGTGCATCGCGGGGGCGGGCTGCGGCGGCGCGGCGTACGGCGCGGGGGCCGGGGGCGGCGTGTGCTGCGGCGGCTGGGCCTGCGGCGGCTGCTGGTACTGCGGCTGCTGCGGCGGTGCGGCCTGCGCGGGGGCCCCGGGCGGGGCGGCGAAGGCCGGGGGCGCGAAGGAGGGCGCGGCGGCGCCCTGCTGCGGGGCCTGCTGCTGCGGGGCTGGGGCCTCTTCCTCGACGACCTCGCCGCCGAAGTTCTTCAGCAGCGCTTCCAGGCCGCCGTCGAAGCCCTGGCCGACGGCGGCGAAGCGCCACGCGTCCTTGAAGTAGAAGTCGCCCAGCATCACGGCGCGCTCGGTGCTGAACTCCGCGCCGGTGAAGGAGTAGCGGACCACTTCCTCGCCGCCGGCGACGACCCGGATGTAGCCCGGACCGATCTGGGACATCTGGCCGGCGCCGTCGATCGTCGCCGTGAAGGAGAGCTTGCGGATGCCCGCCGGGACGCGGTCCAGGGTCACCCGGAAGGATTCGCTGTCACCGGCCTGCTGACCGAGGAGCTGGATGGACTCCTCGGGCGATTTGGGCTGGTTGAAGAAGATGAAGTAGCGGTCGTCCGACAGCCGCTCGTCCGCGTCGAGGCCGAAGCAGCTGATGTCGAAGGTCAGCCCCGGCCCGGCGATCTGTACGCCCACGTACAGATCGGTGCCCGCGGTGAGATCACTGATCTTGGCCTTGTGGCCGCGCTGGAATTCCCTGGCCATACGTAACGACCGTCCCCCATCCCGACGATGAATGCGTGCCCGTCAGGCTAACGGCTCCCGCCGACATCGAACCAAGCCGGTACCGACCCGGTACACATCACGGACGGGTCACGTCGCGGGGCGCGTCACGGGGCGCGTCACGGGGCGCGGCGGCGCGGGCTCATTCCTCGCGCGCGGCCGGGACCTTGGGCAGGCGCTCCGCCGCGACCACGCCTTCGAGGTAGCCGCGCGCCCGCTCCGTACGGGGGTACGCCTCCAGGAGCTGCCAGAAGCTCGGGCCGTGCCCCGGGACCAGCAGGTGCGCCAACTCGTGCAGGAGGACGTAGTCCAGCACGTACTCCGGCATGCCCTGGAGGCGGTGGGACAGCCGGATGCTGGCCTCGGCGGGGGTGCAGGAGCCCCAGCGGGTGTTCTGGTTGGTGACCCAGCGGACCGAGCCGGGGCGCGCGCGGCCGCCGAAGTACTGCTCGGACAGACGCGCGGCGCGCTCGGTGAGTTCCGCGTCCCCCGGGGTCCGCTTGCTCTCCTGCGCGGCAAGCTTGTCGAGCATCACGCCCACCCAGCGCTGCTCCTCCGCCTCGGACATCCGGGCAGGGATGAGCACGACCGTCCGGTCACCCTCGCGGTAGGCGGAGACGGTCCTTCGGCGGCGCGCACTCCGGCGTACTTCGACGGCGCGGTGCGGTGGATCGGCGGACACGGCACGACCGTACCCGGTGGCCAGGGCCGAAGTCCCGCCCCGCGACGGTTCGAACATGATCGATTCGCGGTTCGCTCCCTTCGGCGCCCCCGAATGCCCGCGGATACCCCCGGATGCCCCGGGCGGTCGTCTCATATGCCGAATCGGGTCCACCTGTGGATAACTTTCCGCGCCGCGGACGGGGTGCGGTCATGCTGCGAGAGCGGCGTCGGGGCCGCGGCCCGGTGGGCGAAAGGCGAAAGGGGGAAGGGTGATGTATCCGAAGGTGAAGCCCGCGCTGGCGCGGGCCTGGCGGGACCTGCAGACCGTGCAGTTCGGGGTGACGCCCGCGCACGCGGTGGTGTTCGGGCCGGTGGACACGGCGACGGGAAGCCTGCTCGAAAGGCTCGACGGGACCCGCGGCATGGAACTGCTGCGCAAGGAGGGGGCCGCGCTGGGGCTGCCGGGCGGGCAGGTGGACGAGCTGGTGCGACGGCTCGCGGCGGCGGGGGTGCTCGACGACGCCACGGCGGGCGGTCCGCGGGCCCAGTCGTTGCTGCGGCGCCCGGAGGTGCTGGAGCGGCTGGGGCCCGACCGGGGTTCGCTGTCCCTGGTGCGCCGGGAGCCCGGCGGTGATCTGCGGGGGATCGCGGCGCGCCGGACCGTGCGGGTGCAGGTGCGGGGCAGCGGTCGGGTGGGCGCGCTGATCGCGGCGGTGCTGGCGGGGGCCGGGGTGGGCCGGGTCGAGGTGCTGGACGGCGGCCGGGTGGAGCCGGGGGACGTGGCGCCCGGCGGGCTCGGACCGGAGAGCGTGGGCCGCCCGCGGGCGGAGGCGGCGGGGGCGCTGGTGCGGGCGTCGGCTCCGGGGCGGGCGCCACGGGCCCAGGAGCGGGAGGGGCCCGAGCCGGGGCTCGCCCTGGTGGTGGTCGCGCCCCGGGACGGGCTCCAGGCGTGGGCCCCGGATCCGGACACCGCCGCGGATTGGGTGGCCGCGGGGATTCCCCATCTGTATGCGGGGGTGCTGGAGGGGACCGGGTTGGTGGGGCCGCTGGTGCTGCCGGGGACGACGGGGTGCGCGGGGTGCATGGAGCGGGCGCGGGTGGCACGGGACCGGGGGTGGGCGCGGATGCTGGTGCAGTGGCGCGGGGCCCACCGGCGCCGTGGCCCGGTCGCCTGTGACCTGGGGTTGGCCACGGCGGTGGCGGGGTTGGCGGCGGCCCACGCGCTGGCCTTCCTGGACGGGGAGTTGCCCGCGTCGACGGGGGCCCGCTGGGAGGCGGCGCTGCCCGGGCTGCACTGGGAGCGGGCCCGGGTGCGGGCTCATCCGGAGTGCCCGTGCGGGGCGGCGGGGTCCGGGGAGGGGGACTCCTCCGTCGCCCGAGAGGGACAGGACACAATGGCCGGGTAAGCGCCGCGTGCGGCGCGGCTGGCTGGGAACTGGAGGGGCACATGTCTGATCTTCCCCGGAAGGCGGTCACTCGTACCGTCAAGCTGGCCGCGCTGCCGCTCGGCATGGCCGGCCGGGCCACCTGGGGGTTGGGGAAGCGGATCGGGGGCAAGTCGGCGGAGATCGTCGCGCGCGAACTGCAACAGCGCACCGCCGAACAGCTCTTCCGCACCCTGGGTGAGTTGAAGGGCGGTGCGATGAAGTTCGGGCAGGCCATGTCGGTCTTCGAGGCGGCGCTGCCCGAGGAGGTCGCCGGGCCCTACCGGGCCGCGCTGACCAAGCTCCAGGAGGCCGCCCCGCCGCTGCCCGCCGCGCGGGTGCACCAGGTACTGGCGGAGCGGCTCGGCGAGGATTGGCGGGCGTTGTTCTCGGAGTTCGAGGACAAGCCCGCGGCGGCCGCGTCCATCGGCCAGGTCCACCGGGCCGTGTGGCACGACGGGCGGCAGGTCGCGGTCAAGGTGCAGTACCCGGGGGCCGGGGAGGCGCTGCTGTCGGACCTCAAGCAGCTCGGCCGCTTCGCGGGGCTGCTGGGACCGCTGATCCCGGGCATGGAGATCAAGCCGCTGATCACCGAGTTGCGCGACCGGGTGTCGGAGGAGCTGGACTACGAGTTGGAGGCGGAGGCCCAGCGGATCCACGCGGAGGCCTTCGAGGGCGACCCCGACGTGGTCGTGCCGGACGTCGTGCACCAGAGCGACCAGGTGCTGGTGACCGAGTGGATCGAGGGGACGCCCCTGTCGGAGATCATCGCCGACGGCACCCAGGAGGAGCGCGACCGCGCCGGGCAGTTGCTGGCCCGGTTCCTCTTCTCCGGTCCCGCACGCACCGGGCTGCTGCACGCCGATCCGCATCCGGGCAACTTCCGGCTGATGGAGAGCCCGGACGGCCGACTCCGCTTGGGGGTGCTGGACTTCGGTACGGTCGACCGCCTCCCGGGCGGGCTGCCCAAGCCGGTGGGCCGCTCCTTGCGGATGACCCTGGACGACGACGCCGAGGGGGTCTACGGGCACCTGTGCGCCGAGGGCTTCGTGAAGGAGTCCATCGAGCTGGACCCGGACGCGGTGCTGGACTACCTCCGCCCGATCATCGAGCCGGCGAAGGTCGACGAGTTCACCTTCACCCGGGCGTGGATGCGCAGCCAGGCGGCCCGGATCGCCGACCCGCGCTCCCCCGCGCACCAGTTGGGCCGGCAGATCAACCTCCCGCCGTCCTACTTGCTGATCCACCGGGTGACGCTGAGCACGATCGGGGTGCTGTGCCAGTTGGGTGCGACGGTGCGTCTGCGGGAGGAACTGGAGGCCTGGCTCCCGGGGTTCCTGCCGGAGTCCTGAGCCGTCGCGCCGCTTCCCGGCTCACCACCAGGAGGAGTCGAGCCTGCCCTCGATCGCGCGGAGGTTGGCCCGGGCGCAGTCGTGGCAGAAGTACTGCCTGCTGCCGTTCTCGACGGAGCAGGTCCACGTGGGCGGTGCGCCCTCGGGGGCGCGGGCGCCACAGCGCGCGCAGGTGACGGGAGGGGCCTCACAACCCTGGGGCGCGGGGCGGGGAGTCGGCTGGTCCACCTCCCGACGATACCGCCGCCCGGTGCGCGGCGTTCCGCAACGCACCGGGGGGCCGCTCCGTTCGGAGCGGCCCCCCGGTGGGTCTGCTGGTGTCACTCCAGGCGGTGCCTGGGTCAGTTCATGACGGCCATGGCCAGTGCACGACGGGCGCGCAGGGACACGCGCTCGGCTCGCCGCTGCATGCGGCGGGCGGCGACCACGCGCAGGGCGCGGCGTTCGCCGTCGGCCTCACGCATGCGGTCGGCCATATGGGCACGGGCCAGGGCTTCTGGAATGAGTTGCATCTCGCGGGTCCTGTTCTGACGCGAGGTGATCGCGCCCATGGTGATGAAGTCTTCGGTGGCGGAGCCGGACGGCTGCTCGCTCGTGTGCTGCGGGGTCATGAGGGCCTGCTTCAGGGGATCGCGCGTCAGGGGGCGGTCGATGGTTCCGGTGGTGTTCATGCCGCGACGACCGGGTTCTTGCGCGGACGACCACGCGGACGCTTGCGGGCGACGACGACGCCCTGGACGAAGAGCTCGCCACCCCAGACGCCCCAGGGCTCGCGGCGCTCGACCGCACCGGCGAGGCAGGCCTCGACCAGCGGGCACGTGCGGCAGAGCGACTTGGCGTACTCGACATCGGCCGGGGACTCGGCGAAGAAGACCTCCGGGTCGTAGGTGCGGCAGGCGACGGGTACGCCGAGGTTCTCGATGGCGTCGTCGAGCGCGGTGAGCGCGGTGAGGGGAGTCAAGGTGGAGTCCTCCGGGACTGCGGGCGGGGAGATCGTCTGGGTCTGCGGTACGGACGGGGCGTGCGCTTCGAGTTGCACGGTGGTTTCTTCCTCGTCTGGTTCGTCAAGTCGTTCCGGCCGGTCGGCCGGGTTCGGCTGGTACCTGTTCTTGCCAGTCCCGTGGCCCCTTCGTGTTGTCGTCCCCGGTCGGGGACAAACAAAAGGGCCGCGGATCCCGGGTGGGGTTCCGCGGCCCTGAAGGCGCCGGTCTGATCTTTCGATCAGACTGGATCACTCCAGGGTTCGAGCCCGCGGAAGGCCCACATCAGGTGGTGCTGCGTCGTCTGCTTCGTCTGGTTTCCGGCACCGGCTGCCGCCGCAAAGCCGCCATAGGCATGCGCCTTGGCCTGGCCAGCTGCTACTGCCACCGGTGCCTGGAACGGTCGTTCATTGCGCTCGCTCACCCGGCGGGTGACCAGGGCGACGGGGCTGACCGCGGAAATGGCGGACAGACCGGTGCCCAGGACGGAGGGCGCAGAGGTAGCGAGAAGCAGGCAGGAGGAAGCGGCAACCGAGCGATCGGTCAGTTTGGTGGTGGTCATCAAGCTGGTCACTGGTCTCGCCTCCTCTCGGCGTCTCGGGGAGTCGGCCCGAGGGCCTGTCCCATGCGTATTCGGATAAGTACAGCACGAATCCGGGGCTTCGGAGAAGCCACCGTTTCCGTTGCTAAGAACCTATGGGGCTTCACAGGGCATGTGCAAACTATTTTTCCGACGAGTTTCTACGCGTCGTCCGCGACACCGCTCCCAGGCTCCTCACCTGCGCAGATGGCCAGGACATCCGCCCCGAACCGGTCGAGCTTTCGTCCACCCACACCCGAGATCATCGACAGCTCCCCCGCCTCGGACGGCGCGGCCTCCGCGATCGCCATCAGGGTCTTGTCCGTGAAGACGCAGTAGGCGGGCTGGCCCAGCTCCTTCGCCTGGCCCGCGCGCCAGTCCCGCAGCCGCTCGTAGAGGCCTTCGTCCATGTCGGACGGGCAGTCCTCGCACCGCATCAGCTTCAGCTCGCCCGCCTCGGTCAGGGTCTTGCCGCAGACCCGGCACAGCGCGGGCCCGCGCCGGACCCGCTTGCGGGCCCCGCGCTCGGCGATCGCGACCGCCGAACGGCTCCCCGCGGCCGTGGAGCCCGGTCGCAGGCCGTTCAGGAAGCGGCTGGGCCTGCGGGCCGCCCGACCGCCCGGAGCCCGCGACAGGGACCAGGAGAGCGTCAGGTGCACCCTCGCCCGGGTGACGCCGACGTAGAGCAGCCGGCGCTCCTCCTCGACCTGCTCGTCGGTCTTGGCGTAGGTGATCGGCATCATGCCGTCGGTGAGGCCGACGAGGAAGACCGCGTCCCACTCCAGGCCCTTGGCCGCGTGCAGCGAGGCCAGGGTGACGCCCTGGACGGTCGGGGCGTGCTGGGCGGCCATCCGCTCCTCCAGCTCGACCGCGAGGTCGGCCAGGGTGGCCCCGGGTCTGGCGCGGGCGAAGTCCTCCGCGAGGCGGACCAGCGCGGCGAGCGATTCCCACTGGTCGCGCACGGCCCCGGACCCGGCCGGCGGCTCGGTGGTCCAGCCGTTGGAGCTGAGCACGGCCCGGACCTGGGAGGCCAGCCCGACGACCTCGTCGACCAGCGGGTCGTTCCCCCCGGAGCGCGCGGCGCCCCTGAGGGTGAGCATGGCCTTCTTGACCTCGGGGCGCTCGAAGAACCGCTCCGCGCCGCGCAGCTGGTAGGGCACGCCGGCATCGGCGAGGGCCTGCTCGTACACCTCGGACTGGGCGTTGATGCGGTACAGCACGGCGATCTCGCCCGCGGGGACGCCCGCGGCGATCAGGTCCCGGATCCGCCCGGCGACCCCCTCCGCCTCGGCGGGCTCGTCGGGGTACTCGGCGTACGCCGGGTCGGGGCCCGCCTCGCGCTGGGAGACCAGCTCCAGGCGGTGCTCGGCGGCCCGGCCGGTGGCCTGGCCGAGCAGCCCGTTGGCGAGATGGACCACCTGCGGGGTGGAGCGGTAGTCGCGGACCAGCTTGACCACGGTGGCCTGCGGGTAGCGGGTGCGGAAGCCGAGCAGGTGGTCCGGGGTGGCGCCGGTGAAGGAGTAGATCGTCTGGCTGGCGTCGCCGACGACGCACAGGCTGTCCCGATCGCCGAGCCACAGCTCCAGCAGGCGCTGCTGGAGGGGGCTGACGTCCTGGTACTCGTCGACGACGAAGTGCTGGTACTGGGTGCGGATCTGTTCGGCGATGTCGTGGCGGTCCTGGAGGATGCCGACGGTGAGCAGCAGCACGTCCTCGAAGTCGATCATCGACCGGTCGCGCTTGAGCTGCTCGTAGGTGCCGTAGATCTGGGCGATCTCGGCCATGTCCCGGGGGGCCTCGCGCCCCGCCTTGAGGGCGGCCGCCGGGTAGTCGGCGGGGACGGTCTGGGTGACCTTGGCCCACTCGATCTCGCCGGTGACGTCGCGCAGCTCATTGCGGTCGAGGCGGATCCGGCAGCGCGCACCGGCCTCGGCCACGAGCTGGATCTTGCGCTCGACCAGGCGCGGAACGTCGCCGCCGATCGCCTTGGGCCAGAAGTACTGGAGCTGGCGCAGCGCGGCGGAGTGGAAGGTCCGCGCCTGGACGCCGCCGGCGCCCAGGGTTCGCAACCGCCCGCGCATCTCGCCCGCGGCGCGGTTGGTGAAGGTGACCGCCAGCACGCTCGCCGGCATCAGCTGGCCGGAACGCACCCCGTAGGCGATGCGGTGGGTGATGGCCCGCGTCTTGCCCGTACCGGCACCCGCCAGCACGCACACCGGCCCCTGCAGGGTCGTGGCGACCTCGCGCTGCTCCGGGTCCAGGCCCAGGAGCACCGCGTCGGCCGAGTCGGCGGCGGCCGGGAAGGATGAGGAGTGCGTTGCTGCTGTCACCCCGCCATGCTGCCAGGTCCGGTGGGTCGGGCGAGAAACCTGTCCACAGCCGGTCCGAACCGGTCATACGAACGCACGCCCTCCCCCGGTCGCCCCCCGCACCGGGGCCCCGGGAATGGGCGGGCGCCTTCGTACGTTCGACTACTCGGACGCATCCAGACCGCCCACCAGCCCCTCAGAAGGAGAGCTCCCGCCATGCAGGACAAGGGTTCCGTGACGATGTACAGCACCACGTGGTGCGGCTACTGCCGCCGGCTGAAGAGCCAGCTGGACCGGGAAGGCATCGCCTACACCGAGATCAACATCGAGCAGGACCCCGAGTCGGCCGCCTTCGTCGAGAAGGCCAACGGTGGCAACCAGACCGTTCCCACCCTGCTCGTCGTGGCGCCCACGGGCACCGAGTCCGTGATGACGAACCCGAGCCTGGCCCAGGTCAAGCAGGCGCTCGCCGTCTGATCTCCTCCTGATGTACGCGCAAGGGCCCCCGCTCCGGCGGGGGCCCTTGCGCGTGCGGTCAGGCGGCCGGGGCCCGGTCGGCGGCGGCGTCCGGGGTCGTTCCGGCGGCGGCCTCGCGGTCGGCCCGGCGGCGGAGCGCGTCCTCGTCGGTGCGGGCGTCGTAGGTGAACAGCTTGGGGAGCAGCGCGGACAGGACGGCCACCGAGGCCACGCAGGCCACGCCGCCGGTCCAGAACGCGGAGCGGGTGCCGGTCCAGCCCGCCATGGTGCCCGCCCGGACCTGGCCGAGCTGCGGGCCGACGCTGTAGGAGAGGACCTCGATGCCGGCGAGCCGGCCGCGCAGCTCCTCGGGGATGGTCTGGTTCCAGATCGTGGCGCGGCCGAGGCCGCTCAGCATGTCGCCCGCGCCCGCCACGGCCAGGCAGGCCAGCACCACCCAGATGCTGCCGGTCCAGCCCGCTGCCGCCACGGCCAGCCCCCACACGGTCGCCCCGCCGATCACCAGCAGGCCGTGCCGGTGGACGCGCGAGGTCCAGCCGCTGGTCAGGCCCAGCAGGAGGGAGCCGACCGCGCCCGCCCCGTACATCAGGCCCAGGGCCCACACCGCGTCCAGCTCGTCCGCGAGGAACGGGAAGATCGTGTTGGGGAAGGCGAAGAACATCGCCGCGAGGTCCACCGCGTAGGTGCCGAGCAGCACCGGCCTGCTCCACGCGTACCGGGCGCCTTCGGCGATCGAGCGCAGCGAGGGCCGCTCACTGCCCTGGACGGGCGGCGCGGGCGCCAGCCGGGTGCACAGCAGCACGGAGGCGACGAAGCCGATCACCGTGACCCCGTAGGCGCAGGCGTACCCCGCCCACGCCACGACCAGGCCCGCCAGGGACGGTGCGGCGATGGCGCCGATGTTGTAGCGCAGCGAGTTCAGGGCGGCCGCGGCCGTCATCTGGTCGTGCGGGACGATCCGGGCCATCAGGGAGTCCAGGGCGGGCCGCTGGAGGCCCGCGAGACCGGAGACGCCCGCGGCGACCACGTACAGCGGCCACAGGAGCGGGTCCGGGAGGACCGCGTTGACCAGCAGGATCAGGGCCAGGACACCGAGACCCGCCTCGGTCAGCAGGATCAGCCGCCGCCGGTCCACCGCGTCCGCGAGCGCCCCGCCGTAGAGGCCGCACACCACCATCGGTACGAGCTCCACCGCGCCCATCGCGCCCACCGCCAGCGGTGAGTCCGTGAGGTGCTTGATCTGGAGCGGCAGGGCGATCATCGCCATGAAGGAACCGAAGAAGGTGACCGTGCCCTGCCAGAAGAGCAGTCGGAAGTCGCGGCTGGAACGCCAGGGCGTCAGATCAGGCAGGAGCGCGGAAAGGCGTCGGGGGGTACTCACGACGGACCATCATCCGCAGGCGGACAGAAGTCGACAAATGATTTGTTCCCGACCGCCCGGACGCCCGGCCGCCCGACCAGCCGACCGACCGCCCAGCCGCCCGGTCCGTGTACCGGGCGGGCGGGCGGGCGGGTGCAGGTGGTCGGATGCGGGCGGCCGGGTGCGGGCGTCAGGCGGTGGGCTTGGGGAGGGGGGCGCCGTACCAGAGCTCGACCAGGCGGGCCGCGATGGAGATGCCCGCGGGCGGGAGCACCTCGCCGGCCTCGATCGCGCGCCGCAGGTCCTCGCGGGAGAACCAGCGGGCCTCCTGGATCTCCTCGCCGTCCACGGTGATCTCCGAGGAGATCGCGCGGGCGTTGAAGCCGAGCATCAGGCTGTACGGGAAGGGCCAGGGCTGGCTGGCGACGTACTCGACCGCGCCGATCCGGACGCCCGCCTCCTCCCACACCTCGCGGATCACCGACTGCTCGATGGCCTCGCCCGGCTCCACGAAGCCCGCCAGGGTCGAGAAGCGCCCCTCCGGCCAGTGCACCTGGCGGCCGAGCAGCGCGCGGTCCTGGTCGTCGGTGACCAGCATGATCACGGCCGGGTCGGTGCGCGGGTAGTGCTCCGCGCCGCAGCCCGGGCAGCGCCGGATGTGGCCCGCGGCCGCGACCACCGTGCGCTCGCCGCAGCGGGAACAGAAGCGGTGCATGCGCTGCCAGTTCTCCAGGGCCACCGCGTGCACCATCAGCCCGGCGTCCCGCGGGGAGAGCAGCAGGCCGGCCTCGCGCAGGCCGGCCGGGCGGGCCGACTGGTCCATGCGGCCGGGCAGCGAGTCCTTCTGGAGCGCGAAGTACCGCACGCCGTCCTCACCGGTACCGAGGAAGTAGCGGTGCGTCTCGGTGGCCGGGGCCTCGAAGGCCGGGGTCATGACGATCTCCGTGCCCCCGTCCGGGGTGTCGTCGATCAGCACCTGGCCGCCGGAGACCACGAAGACGCGGGTCGTCGGGTGGCTCCAGGCCGCGGCCAGCCAGGCCTCGTCGAGGCGGTGGTGCGCGGCGCGGTCGATGCCGCTGGGCGCGGTCAGCGAGACGGGCCGGTCGGCGGCCAGGCCGTCGGCGGCGTGCTCGGTCGAGATGCTCACTAGTACTTCCAACTCCCCCGGAGTGGTGGGACGGGTACGGGCGCGGGTGCGGGCGCGATCAGCCGGCGGTGGGCACGGAGGCGGACGCGGACGCGGGCTTCCAGTTCTCGGCGAGGTCGGACCACAGGTACGCGGTCGTTTCGACGCCCTTGAGCAGCAGGTCCAGCTCGACCTTCTCGTTCGGCGAGTGCCAGCCGTCGGAGGGTACGGAGATCCCGAGGAAGAGCACGGGCGCGCCCAGCACGTCCTGGAGGTCCGCCGCGGGACCCGAGCCGCCCTCGCGGGTGAAGCGGATCTTCTCCCCGAAGGCGCGCCCCATGGCCCGTACGACCGACCGCAGCGCCGGGTGGTCCAGCGGGGTCAGGCAGGGCCGGGTGGGGGCGCCCCAGACGATGGAGTGGCGGATCCCGTCGGGCACCCGGGCCGCGACCCAGTCCGTCACGGCCTTCTGGACCGCGTAGGGGTCCTGGCCGGAGACCAGCCGGAACGACAGCTTCAGCTGGGCGGAGGCGGGGACGATGGTCTTGCCGCCGGGCCCCTGGTAGCCGCCGCCGATGCCGTTGACCTCGGCCGTCGGGCGGGCCCAGACCCGCTCCAGGGTGGAGTAGCCGGCCTCCCCCGAGGCCGCGTGTGACTTGGCGGTGCGCAGCCACTCGGCCTCGTCGAAGGGCAGCTCGGCGATCAGCGCGCGCTCGGCGTCCGTCAGGACGGCGATGTCGTCGTAGAAGCCGGGGACGGTGACCCGCTCGTCGGCGTCGTGCAGCGCCGCGACGAGGCGGGCGGCCACGGTCGCCGGATTGGGCACGGCGCCGCCGAAGGCGCCGGAGTGGATGTCCTGGTCCGGCCCGTTCAGCTCGATCTCGCAGTCGGCGATGCCGCGCATGCCGGTGCAGACGGTCGGGGTGGTCTCGGACCACATGCCGGTGTCGGAGACGATCACGACGTCGGCGGCGAGGCGGGCGGCCTGGGCCTCGACGAGGGCGCGGAAGTTCGTGGAGCCGGACTCCTCCTCGCCCTCGATCAGCAGCTTGAGGTGCACGGCGGGGGCGGCGGCGCCGGTCGCGGCCAGGTGCGCCCGTACGCCGAGGGTGTGGAAGAACACCTGGCCCTTGTCGTCGGCCGCGCCCCGCCCGTACATCCGGTTGTCCTTGATCACCGGCTCGAACGGCTCGGTGTGCCAGCCGTCGGCGAGCGCGGCGGGCTGTACGTCGTGGTGGCCGTAGACCAGGACGACGGGCGCGTCCGGGTCCTCGCTGGGCCATTCGGCGAAGACGGCCGGGGCGCCGGGAGTGGGCCAGATCTCGGTGACCGGGAAGCCGGTCCCGGCCAGCGCCGAGGCGAGCCACCGCGCGCTGCGCTCCACATCGTCCGCGTGCTCGGGCTGGGCCGAGACGGAGGGGATGCGCAGCCACTCGGCGAGGTCGTCGAGGAAGGCGGCGCGGTGCGTGTCGATGTAGGTGCGGACGGCGCTGTCCGGGGTCTGGCTCATACCCACGAGCCTAACCGTCCGTCTGTGGGGCGCCGTCCGTGTCCGTTTCGCCTTGGAGGATCCGCTCAAGACGGGCCCTGGTCGGCAGGTTCGCGGGCCGTATCACCCGGCCGCTGCGGACGTGCAGGAAGGCGACGGTGATCCGGTCGAGCGGGGTTCCGGTCGCTTCCGCCCAGGCCAGGCGGTAGACGGCGAGCTGGAGCGGATCGGCCTCGGCGGAGCGGCCGGTCTTCCAGTCGACGATCTCGAAGCTGCCGTCGTCATTGCGGTAGACCGCGTCGATCCGGCCCCGGACGACCCGGCCCGCGAGGGTGAACTGGACGGGCACCTCCATCCGGTACGGGGTGCGCTCGGCGTACGGGCTGCGCTCGAAGGCGGCTTTCAGCGCGTCCAGGTCGCGCTCGTCGGCCACCTCCTGGTCGGAGCCGGGCAGCTCGGTGACCGGGTCCAGTACGTCGAGCAGCGGCAGCGGCAGGTCGTCGAACCGGGACTCCACCCAGGCGTGGAAGCGGGTGCCCTGGCGGGCGGCGGGCTGCGGGGGCTTGGGCAGCGGGCGCGCGAGGTCGCGGACGAAGCCCTCCTCGTCGGCGGCCAGGCGCAGGAGCTGGCTCGCGGAGAGGGTGGCGGGCAGTTGGACGTCGCGGACGGCGGCGCGGGAGCGGCGCAGCTCGCCCTCCAGGGCGTCGAGGTCCCTGTCCCAGGAGGTGAGGGTGCGGGTCTCCTCCGGAGTGAGGTCGGGGTCGGGGGGCGGGGCCGCCGCTGCCTGTGCCGGGGCCTCGGGGGTGGGTGCGGGTCCGGGGCCCTGCGGGGCTTCGGGGCTCCGCCCCGGACCCCGTTCCTCGAACGCCGGAGGGGCTGGAACGGCTTCGGCGAAGGGGGCTTCGTCGTCCGGCCAGGGCGGGGGTTCTTCGTCCGGCCAGGGCTCTTCGCAGTCCGGGGGCCAGAGGTAGTCGTCCTGCGGGGCCGGGGCGGGCTCGGGGGCGGGCGGGTCGGCCAGGTAGGAGGCGACCAGGGCCGCCGCGCGGCGGCGCAGGGCCAGGGAGTCCGGGTCCAGCGGGAGCGGCCAGGAGCGGTCGGGGGCGTCGGCGGTGTCCAGGGCCGGGTTCACGGCGTCCGGCTCGGGCTCCTCGGCCCAGGCCTCGATCTCGCCGAAGCCGGCCGCGCAGTGGTCGTACAGGTCGGTCAGGAAGGAGGAGGGGCCGCGGCGGCGCTTCTGGGTCGGGCCCCACCAGTGGCCGGAGGCCAGCAGCAGGGACCGGGGGCGGGTGAAGGTCACGTAGCCGAGGCGCAGCTCTTCGGTGGCCTGGTGGGCGCGCAGCTGTGCCTTGAAGTTCTTGAGACCGGCCGCGGTCCACTCCGGGTCGGCGGGCAGGGTCTCGGCGTCGCCGCGCAGGGAGTGCGGGAGGACCTTCGCGTACGAGGTCCAGGACTCGCGGGAGCGTTCGCTCGGGAAGGCGCCCGCATACAGCCCGGGAACGGCCACGACGTCCCACTCCAGGCCCTTGGACTTGTGGGCGGTCAGCACCTTGACCGTGTTCTCCCCGCCGGGGAGGGCCTGGTCGAGGCCCTTCTCGTACTGGGCGGCGGTGCGCAGGTAGGCGAGGAAGGCGAGCAGCGTGGCCTCGCCGTCGAGGGCGGCGAAGCCGGCGGCCACGTCCATGAACCCGGACAGGGTCTCGCGGCGGCGGGCGGCGAGCGCGTGCGGGGACGCGGACAGCTCGACGTCGAGCCCGGTGGCGGCCAGCACCCGGTGCAGGACGTCCATGAGCGGGTCGGACAGGGCCCGGCGCAGGTCGCGCAGCTCTTGGGCGAGGTGCGCGAAGCGGACCCGGGCCTCGGCGGAGAAGGGCAGCGCGTCCTGCTGCGGGGCGTCGCCGAGGAAGCTCTCCAGGGCGTCGGCCAGCGAGACGACCTCGGCCGGGTCGACCCCCTCGACGGCCGCGGCCAGCCGGTGGTCCGGGTCGTCGCCCGTGGCGGGGGCGCGGGCGACCAGCAGCCGGGCGCGCTGGCCGAGGAGGGCCAGGTCGCGCGCGCCGATCCGCCAGCGCGGTCCGATCAGCAGCCGGACGAGGGCGGCGTTGGCTCCGGGGTCCTGGAGCACCTCGCAGACGGCGACCAGGTCGGCGACCTCGGGCAGGTGCAGCAGCCCGGACAGGCCCACGACCTCGACGGGGACGTCCCGGGCCACCAGGGCGGCCTGGATCGCGGCGAAGTCACCGGCCGAGCGGCACAGCACGGCGATCTCGCCCGGTTCCTTGCCGGTGCGCACCAGGTGGGCGATGGAGTCGGCGAGCCACTCCAGCTCCTGGGCGTGCGTCTCCAGCAGGGCGCAGCGGACGAAGCCGTCGCGCTCGGCGCCGGGCGCCGGACGCAGTGCCTCCACGCCTTCGTGCAGGGACCGCAGCGGCGCGGCCAGGCCGTTGGCCAGGTCGAGGAGGCGGCCGCCGCTGCGCCGGTTCTCGCTGAGGGAGAGCCGGGTGGCGGGGGCGCCGTCGGCGTGCGGGAAGTGCTCGGGGAAGTCGTCGAGGTTGGCGACGGAGGCGCCGCGCCAGCCGTAGATCGCCTGGCAGGGGTCGCCGACGGCGGTCACGGCGTGGCCGGTGCCCCCGCCGAAGAGGCCGGACAGCAGCAGCCGCTGGGCGACCGAGGTGTCCTGGTACTCGTCGAGCAGGACCACGCGGAACTCCTCGCGCAGCAGCGCGCCGACCTCGGGGCGGGTGGTGGCCAGCTGGGCGGAGCGGGCTATCTGGTCGCTGAAGTCGAGCAGGTCGCGGGAGGCCTTGGCGGCGCGGTAGCGGTCGACCAGCTCCAGCAGTTCGAGCCGGCCGCGGGCGGCCTCGGGGACCTTGCGGAGGTCTTCGTTGCCGAGCTTGACGTCGGCGAGGGCGTCGAGGAGGGCGGTGTCGTGGACGCGCAGCTCCGCCGGGTCGACCAGGTGCTCGGAGAGCTCGCTGTCCAGCGCGAGGAGGTCGCTGACCAGGTCGGGGACGGACTTGGTGAGCGAGGGGTAGGGGCCGGGGGCCTCGCGCAGCACGCGGGCGGCGAGCTGGAAGCGGGTGGCGTCGGCGAGCAGTCGGGAGCTGGGCTCCAGCCCGATGCGCATCCCGTGGTCCTTCAGGAGCTGCCCGGCGAAGGAGTGGTAGGTGGAGATCCGGGGCTCGCCGCCGGCCGTGTCGTCGGCCGGCGAGGGGTCGGGGTCGCTGATCCCGGCCCGCGCGAGGGCCGTCCGTACCCGCTCGGCCAACTCGCCCGCGGCCTTGTTCGTGAAGGTCAGGCCGAGGACCTGCTCGGGGGCGACCGTGCCCGTACCGACCAGCCAGACCACGCGGGCGGCCATGACGGTCGTCTTGCCGGAACCCGCGCCCGCGACGATCACCTGGGGGGCGGGCGGGGCGGTGACGCAGGCCAGCTGTTCGGGCGTGAAGGGGATCCCGAGGAGCTGCTTGAGCTGCTCGGGGTCGGTGAGGACGGGCTGACGCGCGGACACGTAAAAAGGCTAGCGGGCCCCACCGACAGGCCCGACCGGTCGCCTCCGCCCGTGCGCTGCGCGCTACGCGCTACGCGCTATTCGACGGTCTGGCGGCCCTCGGGGCGGGCGCTGCAGGCCGCCCGGAAGGAGCAGCGGGAGCAGTGGTCGCCGGTGGCGGGCGCGAAGCGCTCGTCCAGGACCCGGCCCGCCGCGGTGGCCAGCAGGTCGCCGACCCAGTCCCCCGCCGGGCCGCCGCCGAGCGGCTGCTGGGCCTGCACCTTGGGGACCTCGTCGCCGCCGTCCTTCTTCGCCGCGCCCTGGCGCAGCTGGACCAGTTCGGCGCCGCCCGGTTCGGGGCGGCGGCCGTCGAAGACCTCGTCGACCGCGCCCTCGCGCACGGCGAGCTGGTAGACGGCGAGCTGCGGATGGCGTTCCACCTGGTCGCGGGTGGGGGCGGCCTTGCCGGTCTTGAAGTCGACGACGTACGCCCGGCCCGCCGCGTCCGTCTCCACGCGGTCCATGGAGCCGCGGATGCGGACCTCGTACTCGCCCGCGCCCAGGGTCACGTCGAAGCCGTGCTCGGTGGCCACGGAGGTGCGCCCGCCGCGGTCGGAGTTGTGCCAGCGGATGAAGCGCTCCAGGGCGGCCCGGGCGTTCTCCTTCTCCTGGCGGGACTTCCACGGCGCGTCGAAGGCGAGGGCGTCCCACACCGAGTCCAGGCGCTCCATCAGGACGGCGAGGTCGGCGGGGGTGCGACCGGAGGCGACCTCGTCCGCCAGGACGTGGACGACGTTGCCGAAGCCCTGGGCCGCCGACGACGGGGCGTCCGCCTTGACCTCGCGGCCCAGGAACCACTGGAGGGAGCAGGTGTTCGCCAGCTGGTCCAGGGCGCTGCCGGACAGCGCCACGGGCCGGTCCCGGTCGCGCAGCGGGACCGCGGCCCGGGTGGGCTCGTACAGGCCCCACCAGCGCTGCGGGTGCGCGGCCGGTACGAGCGGGCGGTCCTCGTCGTCGGTGAGCGCGGCGAGCCGGGCCAGGCGCCGGGCGGCGGCGTCGCGCAGCGCCTCGGAGGCGTCCGGGTCGACGGTGGTGGCGCGCAGCTCGGCGACCAGGGCCGGGACGGCGAGGGGGCGGCGCGGGCGGCCGGTGACGTCCTTGGGGACGACGCCGAGTTCGGTGAGGAAGCGGGAGGGCTGGTCGCCGTCCTCCGCGGGGGCCTTGACGGCGGTCACCACGAGGCGCTCGCGGGCGCGGGTGGCGGCGACGTAGAAGAGGCGGCGCTCCTCGGCGAGGAGGGCGCCCGGCGGCATCGGTTCGGCGAGGCCGTCGCGGCCGATCCGGTCGGCCTCCAGGAGCGAGCCGCGGCGGCGCAGGTCCGGCCAGAGGCCCTCCTGCACTCCGGCGACGACGACGAGGCCCCACTCCAGGCCCTTGGAGCGGTGCACGGTCATGAGGCGGACCGCCTCGGGGCGGGTGGCGCGGTGGCTGAGGGTGTCGGCCGCGATGTCCTCCGCCTCCAGCTGTTCGAGGAAGTTGAGGGCGCCGCGGCCGCCGGTACGGTCCTCCGCGCGGGCGGCGGTGTCGAAGAGGGCGCAGACCGCGTCGAGGTCGCGGTCGGCGTTGCGGCCGGCGGCGCCGCCGCGGCGGGCGCCCCGCTCCAGGCGCTGCGGCCAGGGGGTGCCGTCCCACAGGACCCACAGGGCCTCTTCGGCGGTGCCGCCGCCCTGGAGCAGCTCGCGGGCCTTGCGCAGGAGCGTGCCGAGGCGCTGCGCTCCGCGGGCGTAGGCGGGGTCGTGCGCGGTGAGGCGTTCTGGTTCGGCGAGGGCGCGGGCCAGGAGGACGTCGGAGGGGGCGGGGACGGGTGTGCCGGCGGCCCGTTCCTCGTCGCGCAGGGCCCTTCCCAGGCGGCGGAGGTCGGTGGCGTCCATGCCGCCGAGGGGGGAGGCGAGCAGGGTGAGGGCGGCCTCCACGCCGATCCACCCGACGTCACTCCGCCCCGCCGCGGCGGCGTCCGGCTCCGCGTACGAGGGGCCCTGCGGGTCCGTTCCTGCCTCCGGCGGCGCCTCAAACGCCGGCGAGGCTGGAACGGGCGGGGTCGCAGCTGCCAGCGAGGCTGAGTGGGCCGGGGTCGCAGTCGTCGGCGCGGCTGGATCGGCTGGGTGGGCGGGGGTTGCGGCCGTGCGGAGGGCGGTGAGGAGGGGGGTTACGGCTGGTTCGTGGCGTAGGGGGGCGTCGCCGCCGTCGGTTTCGGCCGGGACGCCCGCGGCGACGAGGGCGCGGCGCATCGCGGGCAGGGTGCGGCCGCCGGAGCGGACCAGGACGGCCATGTCCTGCCAGGGCACCCCGTCCTCCAGGTGGGCCCGGCGCAGGATGTCGGCGATGTTCTCCAGCTCGGTGGCGGAGGTCGGGTAGGTGTGGACCTCCACCCGCCCGCCCTCCCGCACGGCCCGCAGCTCGCGGTGCGCGCGGACCGCGGCGGCCGGGAGCCGGGTCATCGGCATCCGGGTGGTGAGCAGCCGGGTGGCCGCGAGGAGTCCCGCACCGGAGCGGCGGGACACGGTCAGGGAGCGGATCCCGGCGCCGGGGAAGACCGAGGCGAAGTCCAGGATGCCGTTGACGTCACCGCCGCGGAACGCGTAGATCGACTGGTCCGGGTCGCCGAAGGCGACCAGGGTGCCGGCGGGACCGTTCAGCGCGCGCAGCAGCCGGACCTGGGACGCGTCGGTGTCCTGGTACTCGTCGACGTAGATCGCGTCGTAGGCCGCGGACAGCTGCGGGGTGCGCTCCGCGAGCAGCACCGCACGGTGCAGGAGTTCGGCGTAGTCGAGCGTGCCCTGCATGTCCAGGACGTCGAGGTACTCGGCGAGGAAGGCGGCGGCGGCCTGCCAGTCGGGGCGTCCGGTCCGGGAGGCGAAGGCCGCCAGCGCGGCCGGCCCCAGTCCCAGCTCGCGGCTGCGGGCGAGGACCGCCCGCACCTCGTCGGCGAATCCGCGCGTGGTGAGCGCGGCCCGCAGGTCGTCGGGCCAGCGGATCGACTTCAGCGCGCGCTGGCCCTCGAGCAGGGCCCGTACGGTCACGTCCTGCTCGGGGCCGGACAGCAGCCGCAGCGGTTCCGTGAAGAGCTCGCTGTCCTGGTGGGCGCGGACCAGGCCGTAGCAGAAGGAGTGGAAGGTGGTGGCCTGCGGGGCGCGGGCCCCGCCGAGCCGCAGCGCGGTCCGGTCGCGCAGTTCCACCGCCGCCTTGCGGCTGAAGGTGAGGACGAGGATGCGGGCGGGATCGGCCCCGGCCTCGACCCGGGCCGCGACCGCCTCGACCAAGGTGGTCGTCTTCCCGGTGCCCGGTCCGGCGAGGACCAGCAGCGGCCCGGCGGCGTGGTCAACCACGGCCTGCTGCGCTGCGTCCAGGACAGGGGGATCCACCTGCGCCGGTCCGCCGCGGACCAGCCGGTACGCGTGCGGGGCCCGCGTACGACGGTCCGAAGGAGAGCTGATCACGTGGGGTGCCGGTCCTGGTGGGTCTGGGTTCGTGGGTGCGCGGGGCGGCCTGCGCGGCGCGGGCGAAGGCTCAACGCTACGGCAAGCGGGCGACCCCGCGCAGTCTCCCCGGGGGCCCCGCGTCCCCCGTACGGGCCTGTGGGAGCCCACCCGCACGTCCGATGGCCGAAGCTGGCAGGTGTGACCCTGCACACGCCCGCGCCAGGGCCCGGAGCGAAGCGGACGTCAACCGTCCGCCGCCCGGTGTCCGTCCCAGCGCGCGCGTTTCATGTCGAGGCGCGGCACGTGCCCCGCGGCGGCCCGGGAGGCCGCGCGCAGCGGTGTGCCCTCGTCCCGGTAGTGCGCCAGCGCGCGCGGTTCGCTGCCGGGCAGCAGGACCCCGTCCGAGCGGACCACGCGCCACCACGGGACCGGGCCGCCGTAGAGCGCCATGACGCGCCCGACCTGGCGCGGGCCTCCTTCGCCGAGCCATTCCGCGACGTCCCCGTAGGTCATCACCCGGCCGGGCGGGATCTCCTCGGCGACGGCGAGGACTCGTTCCGCGTACTCCGGCAGCTCGGGTTCATCGCTCATGCGGCACATGCTGCCGCACCCCGCGCCCGGACCACCGAAACGGTCCCCTCCGGTGGGACGCGCACCCTGCTGCCTCGCGCCCCCGCTCCGCCGTGCCACCATCTTCCGGGCGGTGACTGGTGATACGTGATCAAGAAGAGACGGATGTGACGGCGAAGGAGCAGGGTGTGAGCCCTCCCGAGAGCAGTCCGGACGGCCCTCCAGGCCCTTCGGGAACCCCCGGCTCCCCGGACTTCCCCGGAGATGGAGCCGGTCCCGGTCCCGGGGCGGGAGCACGGCGTGCGCGGGCGGACGCCGCGGCGCGGGCGGACGGCGCCGCCGCTCCCGCGCGCCCGGACGCCGTCCGGCCGGACGCCGCGGCCCCGGAGACGAGCACGACCGCCGCCACCGCTCCCGCCGCCACCGCCGCCGACCGGGTCGACGTGGACGAGCCCCTGCTCGCCGCCCGCGTGCACCGGCCCTCCGACCTGGTCCGGCTGCTCGTCGGCATCCTCGGCATCGCCATCGTCCTCGGCATCGCCGCCTTCGCCCACGGCACGACCGTCGGCCTGGAAGCGGACATCAACAAGGGCACCGGTCAGGCGCCCGACCTGCTCATCAAGGTCGCCGGGCTGGTGTCGAGCATCGCGATCCTGCTCGTGCCGGTCGCCTTCGCCATCGAGCGGTTGATCAAGCGCGACGGTCTGCGCATCGCCGACGGCGTGCTCGCCGCCGTGCTCGCGCACGGCGTGACCCTCGCCATCGACCTGTGGGTCTCGCGCACCGCGCCGGGCACCATCCGCGAGGCCCTGACCCGCCCCACCGGCATCGGCGAAGACCTCACCGATCCCGTCCACGGCTACCTCGCGCCCGTGATCGCCTACATGACCGCCGTCGGGATGACGCGCAGACCCCGCTGGCGCGTGGCCCTGTGGGCCGTGCTCCTCCTCGACGCCTTCGCGATGCTCGTCGGCGGCTACACCACCCCCTTCTCGATCATCCTCACCGTCCTCATCGGCTGGACCGTCGCCTACGGCACGCTGTACGCCGTCGGCTCCCCCAACGTCCGGCCCACCGGCCAGAACCTCCTCGCGGGCCTGCGCCGGGTCGGCTTCCAACCGGTCAGCGCGACGCGCGCCGAGGTGCCGGAGAGCCCGGAGGGCAAGGAGGTCTCGGAGCAGAACGACCGGGGCCGCCGCTACCACGTCACGCTGGCGGACGGGCCGCCGCTGGACGTCACGGTCGTGGACCGCGAGCAGCAGGCCCAGGGGTTCTTCTACCGGGTCTGGCGACGGCTCACCCTGCGCGGGATCACCACTCGGCGCAGCCTCCAGTCGTTGCGCCAGGCGCTGGAGCAGGAGGCGCTGCTCGCGTACGCGGCGATCGCCGCAGGGGCGAACGCGCCCCGGCTGATCGCCACCTCCGAGCTGGGGCCGGACGCCGTGATGCTCGTCTACGAGCACCTGGGCGGCCGGACCATGGACTCGCTCGCCGACGAGGAGATCACCGACGAGCTGAGCCGCAACGCCTGGGAGCAGGTGCGGGCCCTGCAGTCGCGACGGATCGCGCACCGGCGGCTCACCGCGGACGCCCTCGTGGTGGATCGTTTTGGCAACGTCATCCTCACCGACCTGCGCGGCGGCGAGATCGCGGCCGGCGACCTGGTGCTGCGGATGGACATCGCCCAGCTGCTGACCACCATCGGCCTGCGGGTCGGGGCCGAGCGTTCGGTGGCCTCGGCGCTGCAGGTGCTGGGGCCGGACGCGGTCGCGGACTGCCTGCCGCTGCTCCAGCCGATCGCGCTGAGCCGCTCCACCCGGGCCACCCTGCGCAGGCTGGCGCGCGAGCGCTCGACCCGCGAGCGGGAGGCCGTACTGGAGACCTCGCGGCTGGCCAAGGCCCAGCGCGAGGCGGAGCGCGAGGCCGATGCCGCCGCGCGGCGCTCCTCCAAAGCCGTCTCCAAGGCGGAGACGAAGGCCGAGCGCAAGGCCGAGAAGCGGGCGCTGGACGAGGCCCTCGACGAGGCGCGCGAGGAGGACCTGCTCAGCCAGATCCGTCGGCAGGTCCTGCTGATCCGTCCGCAGGCGCCGGTGGAACCGGCCCGGCTGGAGCGGATCAAGCCGCGCACGCTGGTGTCCTTCATCGCGGGCGCGGTGGCGGCGTACTTCCTGCTGTCCCAGCTGACCCAGGTCGACTTCGCGACCACCTTCGGGCAGGCGCGCTGGGGCTGGGTCGGGGTGGTGCTGGCCTTCTCCGCGCTGACCTACTTCGCGGCGGCCATGAGCCTGTTGGGCTTCGTGCCGGAGCGGGTGCCCTTCCTGCGGACCGTGTGCGCGCAGCTGGCCGGGTCCTTCGTCAAGCTGGTCGCTCCGGCGGCGGTGGGCGGGGTCGCGCTCAACACGCGCTTCCTCCAGCGCTCGGGGGTGCGGCCGGGGCTGGCGGTGGCGAGCGTCGGCGCCTCGCAGCTGTTCGGTCTGGCGAGCCACATCCTGCTGCTGCTGTCCTTCGGCTATCTGACCGGGACCGAGAACACCACGCAGATGACCCCGTCCCGGGCGGTCATCGCGGGGCTGCTGACGGTGGCCGTGCTGGTGCTGGTGGTGACGGCGATCCCGTTCCTGCGGAAGTTCGTGGCGACCCGGGTACGGGCGTTGTTCGCCGGGGTGGTGCCGCGCATGCTGGACATCCTCCAGCGGCCGCAGAAGCTGATCACGGGCATCGGCGGGATGCTGCTGCTGACCGCCTGCTTCGTGATGTGCCTGGACGCCTCGGTCCGTGCCTTCGGCGGGGGCGAGGCGCTGAGCCTGGCGAGCATCGCGGTGGTCTTCCTCGCGGGCAACGCGCTGGGGTCGGCGGCGCCGACGCCGGGCGGTGTGGGCGCGGTGGAGACGACGCTGACGCTCGGGCTGATCGCGGCCGGGCTGGAGAAGGAGATCGCGATCTCCGCGGTGCTGTTGTTCCGGCTGTGCACCTTCTGGTTGCCGGTGCTGCCGGGGTGGATCTCGTTCAACTATCTGACCCGCAAGGAAGCCATCTAGTTCCGGCGGCGGGCGGGGATCGGGCGCGGGCTCCGTTCCGCGGGCCCGTGGCCCCCGCCTCCCCCCGACGCCTCCGGCGGGGGCCCTCAAACGCCGGGCGGGCTGGATGTGTCGGCCCCCCGCGCCTCCGGCGGGGCCCTCAAACGCCGGGCGGGCTTGATACGGCCCGGGCCTCCGCCGCCGGGCGGGCTTCACGTGGCGCGGGCCTCCGCCGCCCGACTGGGGTGGCCAATTCAGCCCCGCCGGCGTTTGAGGCGCCGCCGGAGGCACGGCGGGCCGCACCCGGGCGGGCGGGCTTCATGTGGCGCGGGCCTCCATCGCCGACTGGGATGGCCGATCCAGCCCCGCCGGCGTTTGAGGCGCCGCCGGAGGCACGGCGGGCCGCACCCGGGCGGGCGGGCTTCATGTGGCGCGGGCCCCCGTCGCCGACTGGGGTGGCCGATCCAGCCCCGCCGGCGTTTGAGGCGCCGCCGGAGGCGCGGCGGGCCGGGGGCGGGTTAGAAGGTCAAGGTGAGGGTGGTCAGGAGGAGGGCCGAGGCGGCCAGTTCCGCGGCGCCGACCACCGGCGGCTTCAGGGCCCGGCCCGGGAGGGCGGCGGCGCGGGCCAGGTAGAGCGCGAAGGGGAGGGCCAGCCAGGGGCTCAGCCAGGCGGCCGCCACCAGCGCCACCGCGTGGTAGGCCACCGAGCCACGGCGCCAGGCGGGCGAGTTGCGCTCCCGGATCATCGTCTTCACGTACGGGACGGTGCCGCCGAAGTACAGCAGGCAGGCCAGCGCCGCCCGCCCGCCGTCGGCGAGGTCCCCGCCGCCCAGGCGCAGGGACACCAGCAGCATCCCGCAGGCCGGGACCACCGCCGCCAGGCCGTTCCACAGGGCCCGTTCGCGGTTCTGCCGCGCCGCGTACGTGTTGACGGCGACGAAGGGCGCGGCCGCGGCCCCCGCCCACAGCAGCCACGGGTGCAGGGCGGCGAGCGGCAGCCCGAGCAGCGCGCAGCCCGCGCCGAAGACGAGCCCCGGCCGCACGTGCCGACCGGCGGCGCGCGGATTGCGCGAGTGCCGCCGCAGCCGCAGCCACTGCTGGCCGTGGAAGACGGCGACGTAGCCGAGCAGCCAGGCACCGAAGAGCGCCGCGTGCGCCGCGCGGGGCCGCGGCGCGAGCAGGACGCCGACCAGGAACGGCACGGCGAGCATCGCCCACGCCCCGTGCTGGTCCGGCAGCCAGCGCCGCGCCCACGAGCGCCGGGGCGCGGCGGGGCGCGGACGCGGACGCGACCCGCTCCGGGGTTCCGTTTCCAGTCGCACGGGTCGACCCACCACCTAATTGGCATGAATGCGCGTAATTAACCTGAGCCGTCGCGGAATTGACGCCTTTCCAGAATGCATCCGATCGGCCCGCGAAACTCCGGCAGATGGTCACCCCCCTCCGGGACCTTTGTCACCGGATGCGGCTATTCCACGGGCGTACGGTCGTTCGGGGATTCGAATTTGCGAGGGCCTGGAGGTCGCGTTGCAGGAGCATCAGGGTGCCGCCGAGCAGTTGATCAAGGCGGGCAGCTTCTTCAGCCGGGCCGAGGTCTCGGACGACCTGCGTACGGTCCACCGGACCGGAGGCCGGGCCGCGGAGGCGTTCTACCGCGACCGTTGGAGCCACGACAAGGTCGTGTACTCGACGCACGGCGTGAACTGCACCGGTTCGTGCCGCTGGAAGGTCTACGTCAAGGACGGGATCATCACCTGGGAGACCCAGGCCACCGACTACCCGTCGGTGGGCCCGGACCGCCCCGAGTACGAGCCGCGCGGCTGCCCCCGCGGGGCCTCCTTCTCCTGGTACTCCTACTCGCCGACCCGGGTCCGCTACCCGTACGTCCGCGGCACGCTGCTGGAGATGTACCGCGAGGCCAAGGGCCGCCTCGGCGATCCCGTCGAGGCCTGGGCCGACATCCAGTCCGACCCCGAGCGCCGGCGCCGGTACCAGAAGGCCCGCGGCAAGGGCGGTCTGGTGCGCGCGACCTGGGAGGAGGCGACCGAGCTGGTCGCCGCCGCCCACGTGCACACCATCAAGGAGCACGGCCCGGACCGGGTCGCGGGCTTCTCCCCGATCCCGGCGATGTCGATGGCCTCGCACGCGGCGGGCGCCCGCTTCCACTCCCTCATCGGCGCGCCGATGCTGAGCTTCTACGACTGGTACGCCGACCTCCCGGTGGCCTCGCCGCAGGTCTTCGGCGACCAGACGGACGTGCCGGAGTCCGGTGACTGGTGGGACGCGGCCTACCTGATGATGTGGGGCTCCAACGTCCCGGTCACCCGCACGCCGGACGCCCACTGGATGACCGAGGCCCGCTACCGCGGCCAGAAGGTCGTCACGGTCTCCCCCGACTACGCGGACAACACCAAGTTCGCCGACGAATGGATGCACCCGCACCCCGGTACGGACGGCGCCCTGGCCCTCGCGATGGGCCACGTCATCCTGAAGGAATTCTTCGTCGACAAGCAGACGCCGTTCTTCACGGATTACGTCCGCCAGTACACCGACCTCCCCTTCCTGGTGTCCCTGCGGGAAACGGAACAGGGCCTGGTGCCCGGCAAGTTCGTGACCGCCGCCGATCTCGGGCACGACACCGAGAACGCGCAGTGGAAGACGGTGCTGATCGACGACGTCACCGGTGAGCCGGTGGTTCCGAACGGCACCCTCGGTCACCGCTGGGGCAAGAACGAGAAGCCCGAGTGGAACCTGGACCTCGGGGACACCGTGCCCCGGCTGACCCTCCTCGACGACGGCCCGGACACGGTGGAGAGCGTCGCGGTCACGCTGCCGCGCTTCGAGGACGACGAGCGCGGCGGGGTCATCCGCCGCGGCGTGCCGGTGCGCCGGCTCGGGGACCGGCTGGTCACCACGGTCTTCGACCTGATGCTCGCGCAGTACGGGGTGGCCCGCGAGGGGCTGCCCGGCGAGTGGCCCGCCTCGTACGAGGACGCGAGCCAGCCCGGCACCCCCGGCTGGCAGGAGTCCCTGACCTCGGTGCCCGCCGCCCAGGCGGCCCGGGTGGCCCGCGAGTTCGCCGAGACCGCCGAGCAGTCGCAGGGCCGCTGCATGATCCTGATGGGCGCGGGCACGAACCACTGGTTCCACTCCGAGACCATCTACCGCGCCTTCCTCGCCCTGCTCACCCTCACCGGCTGCCAGGGCCGCAACGGCGGCGGTTGGGGCCACTACGTCGGCCAGGAGAAGTGCCGCCCGGTCACCGGCTGGGCCACCCTGGCGGCCGCCTCCGACTGGTCGCGCCCGCCGCGCCAGATGATCGGCGCCGCCTGGTTCTACCTGCACACCGACCAGTGGCGCTACGACACCCTGCCCGCCGAGGCGCTGGCCTCGCCGCTGGGCCAGGGCGCCTTCGCCGGCATGACCGGCTCCGACTGCCTGGCCGCGAGCGCCCGGATGGGCTGGATGCCCTCCTACCCGACCTTCGACCGCAACCCGCTGGAGCTGGGCGAGGCCGCGGACCCGGTGGCCAGCGCGGTGGAGCAGCTCAAGAGCGGCGAGCTGGGCTTCGCGGGCGAGGACCCGGACGCTCCCGGCAACTGGCCGCGCGTGCTGAAC
The DNA here is from genome assembly GCF_042730635.1 of Streptomyces sp. NPDC059917. Taxonomy (NCBI): domain Bacteria; kingdom Bacillati; phylum Actinomycetota; class Actinomycetes; order Kitasatosporales; family Streptomycetaceae; genus Streptomyces; species Streptomyces sp. NPDC059917. Next base: position 7,199 of record NZ_JBHWLC010000080.1, on the reverse strand, counting down.
GTGTGGCGCGCCAACCTGCTGGGCTCCAGCTCCAAGGGCAACGAGTACTTCCTCAAGCACCTGCTGGGCACGCACTCCAACCTGCCCGAGGACGGGCCGCGCTGCACGCCGAAGGACGTCACCTACCGGGACGAGGACGTCGAGGGCAAGCTCGACCTGCTCATGACGATGGACTTCCGGATGACCTCCACGACGCTCCTGTCGGACGTGGTCCTCCCGGCGGCGACCTGGTACGAGAAGCACGACCTGTCCTCCACCGACATGCACCCCTTCCTGCACGCCTTCACCCCGGCGGTCGACCCGCCGTGGCAGGCGCGGTCCGACTACGACGCCTTCAAGACCCTGGCCGAGCGATTCGGCGCGCTGGCCAGGACCCACCTGGGCGTGCGCAAGGACCTGGTGGCCACCGCCCTCCAGCACGACACCCCGGGCGGCGAGATGGCCCAGCCGGGCGGGGTCGCGCTGGACTGGTCGAAGGGCGAGTGCGAGCCCGTACCCGGCCGGACCATGTACAACCTCCAGGTCGTCGAGCGCGACTACGGCGCGGTCGGCGAGAAGTTCGCCGCGCTCGGCCCGCTGGTCGACACGCTCGGCGTGACGACGAAGGCCATCACCTTCGACGTCGCCGAGGAGATCGACTACCTCCGCGCGAAGAACGGGACGGTCCGCGGCGGCGTCGCCGACGGCCGCCCGCGGCTGGAGACCGCGCAGCAGGCCTGCGAGGCGATCCTCTCGCTGTCGGGCACCAGCAACGGCCGCCTGGCCACGCAGGGCTTCGAGACGCTGGAGAAGAAGGTCGGGACGCACATGGCCCACCTGGCCGCCGAGGCCGAGGGCAAGCGGATCACCTTCGCCGACACCCAGGCCCGCCCGGTCCCGGTGATCACCTCGCCCGAGTGGTCGGGCAGCGAGGCCGGCGGTCGCCGCTACACCGCCTTCACGGTCAACACCGAGCACCTCAAGCCCTGGCACACCCTCACCGGCCGCCAGCACTTCTTCATCGACCACGACTGGCTGCACGAGGTGGGCGAGTCGATGCCCGTCTACAAGCCGCCGCTGAACATGCACCAGTTGTACGGGGAGCCCGAGCTCGGGGTCGTCGACGAGGGCAAGACCGTCGCCGTGCGCTACCTGACCCCGCACAACAAGTGGGCGATCCACAGCCAGTACCAGGACAACCTCTACATGATGACCCTGGGACGCGGCGGGCAGACGGTGTGGATGTCCCCGCAGGACGCCGCGGCGATCGGGGTCGCGGACAACGACTGGATCGAGGCGGTCAACCGCAACGGCGTGGTCACCGCCCGCGCGATCGTCTCCCACAAGATGCCGCCGGGCACGGTCTACATGAACCACGCCCAGGAGCGCACGGTCGGCGTCCCCAAGACCGAGAAGACGGGCCGCCGCGGCGGCATCCACAACTCGCTGACCCGGGTGATGCTCAAGCCCACCCACCTCGTCGGCGGCTACGCCCAACTGACCTGGGCCTTCAACTACCTGGGCCCGACCGGCAACCAGCGCGACGAGGTGACGGTCATCCGCCGCCGCGACCAGAACGTGGAGTACTGATCAGATGCGCGTGATGGCACAAGTGGCCATGGTCATGAACCTCGACAAGTGCATCGGCTGCCACACCTGCTCGGTCACCTGCAAGCAGGCGTGGACCAACCGGCAGGGCACCGAGTACGTCTGGTTCAACAACGTCGAGACCCTCCCCGGCCAGGGCTACCCGCGCCGCTGGGAGGACCAGGAGAAGTGGAAGGGCGGCTGGGAGCGCACCCGCTCCGGCAAGCTGCGCCTGCGGGCGGGCGGCCGGCTCGCCAAGCTCGGCAAGATCTTCGCCAACCCGGACCTGCCGGAGATCTCCGACTACTACCAGCCCTGGACGTACGAGTACAAGAACCTCACCGAGGCCCCGGCGGGCGACGACATGCCCACCGCCCGCCCGGTCTCGCAGGTCACCGGCGAGCCGATCGACAAGATCGAGTGGGGTCCCAACTGGGACGACAACCTGGGCGGTGCGCCCACCCACGCCCCGCTCGACCCGATCATCGAGAAGATCCGCGACGAGGTCGGCGAGAAGATCCGCTTCGAGTTCGAGCAGAGCTTCATGTTCTACCTCCCGCGGGTCTGCGAGCACTGCCTGAACCCGGCGTGCGTCTCCTCCTGTCCCTCGGGCGCGATGTACAAGCGCGAGGAGGACGGCATCGTCCTGGTGGACCAGGACCAGTGCCGCGGCTGGCGGATGTGCGTCACCGGCTGCCCGTACAAGAAGGTCTACTTCAACCACCAGACCGGCAAGGCCGAGAAGTGCACGCTGTGCTTCCCGCGCATCGAGGTCGGCATGCCGACGGTCTGCTCGGAGACCTGCGTCGGGCGGATGCGCTACCTCGGCGTGATGCTCTACGACGCCGACAAGGTCGCCGAGGCCGCGGCCGTCGCCGACGAGCACGACCTCTACCCCTCGCAGCTGGAGTGCTTCCTCGACCCGCACGACCCGGCCGTGGCGGCCGCCGCCCGGGCCTCGGGCATCACCGAGGAGTGGCTGGACGCGGCCCGCCGCTCCCCGGTCTACGACCTGATCGCCACCTACCAGGTGGCCCTGCCGCTGCATCCGGAGTACCGGACGATGCCGATGGTCTGGTACGTCCCCCCGCTCTCCCCCGTGGTCGAGGCGGTCGCCGCCACCGGCAGCGACGGCGAGGACGCGGGCAACCTCTTCGGCGCCATCGACGAGATGCGCATCCCCGTGGAATACCTCGCCGAACTGATGACCGCCGGTGACGCCTACCCGGTGCGGGCGGTGCTGCGCCGGATGGCCGCCATGCGCTCGTACATGCGGCGGATCAACCTCGGCGAGGACCGCGACGAGTCGATCGCGGCGGCCGTGGGCCTGACCGGCCTGGAGATGGAGGACATGTTCCGGCTGCTGGCCATCGCCAAGCAGGAGGACCGGTTCGTCATCCCGACCGCCGCCCGCGCCGACGCGGACGCGCTCGCCGAGAGCCACCCGCTGGATTCCACCTGCCCCGTGGGCGAGACCCCGGGATCCGCGCCCGCGCGGGTCCTGCTCAACATCAGCCCCACGAGGAGGACCCCGTGACTCCGGACGCCGTCGTACGACTGGTCGCGAGCTGTGTGCTGCAGTATCCGGGAGACTACTTCCATGACGAACTCCCCCGGCTCCGTGCGGCCCTGGCCGGGGCGCCCGCCGAACAAGCCGCCAGGCTCGGCTCCTTCCTCGACGAGACGGAGGCGCTGACCCCGATCGAGCTGTGCGCCCGGTACACCTCGACCTTCGACACGCGCAACCGCCGCTGCCTCTACCTCACCTGGTGGGTGGACGGGGACACGCGCCGCCGCGGGCTGTCGCTGGTCCGGCTGAAGCGGATCTACCGGGACTTCGGGCTGGAGTACACGGGCGAGGAACTGCCCGACTTCCTGCCCGTGGCGCTGGAGTTCGCCGCCCGCACCGAGGAGGCCGGCACCCGGCTGCTCCAGGAGCACCGGGCCGGGCTGGAGCTGCTGCGCCTCGCGCTGACCGAGTCCGACTCGCCGTACGCGCGGGTGCTGGAGGCGGTCTGCGCGACGCTGCCCGGCCCCTCGCCCGAGACCCGGGCCGAGGCCAAGGCGCTCGCGAAGAACGGGCCGCCGCAGGAGCTGGTGGGCGCGGGCTCGGCCCTCGAACCCTTCGGCCCGGGCCTGGACATGCCCTCGGACCTGCCCGTCGACCTCCCCCTGGGCCGGCCCACCGACCTGCCCTGGCCCCAGGCCCCGAAGCGGCCGATCGAGATGAAGGACGCGGTGGCCTGATGGACCTCCTCCTGTGGGGCGTACTGCCGTACGTCTCGGTCGCCCTGCTCATCGCGGGCACCTTCTGGCGGGCCCGGTACGACAAGTTCGGCTGGACCACCCACTCCTCGCAGCTGCACGAGTCGCGGCTGCTGCGGATCGGGTCGCCGCTCTTCCACTTCGGCATGCTGTTCGTGATCATGGGTCACGTCGTGGGCCTGCTGATCCCGAAGAGCTGGACCGACGCGGTGGGCCTGAGCGACCACGCCTACCACCTGCTCGCGATCTCCACCGGCACGGTGGCGGGCGTCGCGGCCGCCGCGGGCATCGGGGTGCTGGTCTACCGGCGCTTCAAGGTCCCCGCCGTCCGCAAGGCGACGCTGCGCAGCGACCACCTGATGTACGCGTTCCTGCTCGGCGCGATGGTCCTCGGCCTGACGGCCACGATCCTCAACTCGACCGGCATGACGAACGACTACAACTACCGGACCGGCATCTCGCTCTGGTTCCGCAGCCTGTTCACCTTCCAGCCGGACTACCACCTGATGGCGGGCGCCCCGCTCGCCTTCCAGCTGCACATCCTCTTCGGCTTCACGCTCTTCGCGCTGATCCCGTACTCGCGGCTGGTGCACATGTTCTCGGTGCCGCTGAAGTACCTCTTCCGCCCGTACGTCGTCTACCGCAAGCGGGATCCGAAGCAGCTGGCCAACCGCCCGAGCAAGCGGGGCTGGGAGCGCGTCTCGTGACCGGCGCCCCGCGCACCGTCGTGCGCAAGCCCGTGCACGCGGTATCCGAACGGCCCTTCATCGTCATCTGGGAGGCCACCCGGGCCTGCCCGCTGGCCTGCCTGCACTGCCGGGCCGAGGCGCAGACCGCCCGCGACCCGCTGGAGCTGGACGGAGCGGACGCCCGCCGGGTCATGGACCAGGTCGCCGCCTTCGGCAAGCCCGGTCCGCTGTTCGTGATCACCGGCGGCGATCCCTTCCAGCGCCCCGACCTCACCGAGCTGGTCGCGTACGGCACCGGGCTCGGCCTGCGGGTCGCGGTCTCGCCCTCCGGCACGCCGACCCTCACCCGGGAGAACCTGGTCGCCGTCCGCGAGGCCGGGGCGATCGCGCTGTCCCTGTCGCTGGACGGGTCGACGGCCGAGCGCCACGACAGCTTCCGCGGGGTCGACGGGGTCTTCGACTGGACCCTGGACGGGTGGCGCACGGCCCGGGAACTCGGGCTCAAGGTGCAGATCAACACCACGGTGACCCGCGAGAGCCTGGAGGACCTCGCCGACATCGCGGCGGTGGTCCGGCGCGAGGTCGCGATGTTGTGGTCCGGCTTCGTGCTGGTACCGACGGGCCGCGGCGAGCAGTTGGCGTCCCTGACCCCGGAGGAGATCGAGGACGTACTGCACTTCCTCTACGACTGCGGCGCGGTGATGGCCACCAAGACCACCGAGGGCCACCACTTCCGCCGGGTCGCGCTCCAGCGCACGATCCTCGACGCGAAGGGCGAACGCCCGCGGCTCGGGCCGCTGTACGAGCGGCTCACGGCCCGGGCGCACGAGCTGGGCGTCTTCGACGGCGCGCGGCGCACGGTGCGCAGGCCGCCGATGGACGTCTCCTCGGGGCGCGGCTTCGTCTTCATCTCGCACACCGGCGAGGTGCACCCCAGCGGGTTCCTGCCGGTCTCGGCGGGCAACGTGAAGAACCACGCGCTGGCCGACATCTACCGGGGCTCGGCACTCTTCACCACGCTGCGGGATCCGGAGCTGTTGCGCGGCAAGTGCGGGGCGTGCGAGTTCAAGACGGTGTGCGGGGGTTCGCGGTCGCGGGCCTACGGGTTCACCGGAGACGTGCTGGAGGCCGACCCCTACTGCGCCTACCGGCCGGGGAGCTTCCCCCATCAGGACGAGTTGCGGGTCCTGACCGAAAGCATGAGGCACTGACGCACCGGATTCCCATATGTTTCATATGGGAACATATCGGCCACAGGAGAAGACAATGCGATCAGTGATCGTCGTCGGTGGCGGCATCAGCGGCCTGGCGGCCGCCTGGCAGCTGCGCGGACGGGCGGACGTCACCGTCCTGGAGAGCCACGCGAAGGTCGGCGGCAAGCTGCGGACCGGCACCATCGCGGGCATCGCCGTCGACGAGGGCGCGGAGTCCCTGATGGCCCTGCGGCCCGAGGCCGTCGAGCTCGCGGCGGCGGTCGGACTCGCGGACGCGCTGTGCGATCCCGCGCAGGCCCCCACCACCATCTGGACCAACGGCGGCCTGCGGCCGCTGCCCGCCGGGCACGTCATGGGCGTGCCCACCGATCCGGCCGCCCTGACCGGCACCGGACTGCTCTCCCCCGCCGGTGTCGCCCGGGTCGCGGCCGAGGAGACCCTGGAGGCGCCCGCGCTCACTGGGGACTGTTCGGTGAGCGCCTACCTCGCCTCCCGGTTCGGCCAGGAGGCCGTGGACCGGCTGATCGAGCCCCTGCTCGGCGGGATCTACGCCGGGCGCGCCGACCGGCTCTCGCTGCGCGCCGCGATGCCGCGGATCGCGGCCCTCGCGGAACAGGGCGGGCCGCTGCTGCCGGCGCTGCGCCGGATGCGGGCGGCGGGTGCGCCGCGCTCGGCGGCCGTCGCCGTCCAGGGCGTGACCGGCGGCACCGGGCGCTTCCCGCAGGCGGTGGCCGACGCGTGCGGTGCGCGGATCCTCACCGGTACGACGGCCCGCTCGCTGCAGCGGACGCCGGCGGGGCGGTGGCGGGTGCTCGCCATGACGGACGACGGGCCGCTGACCATGGAGGCGGACGCGGTGATCCTCGCGCTGCCGGCCTTCGCGGCGGCCGAGCTCCTGCGGCCGCACTCGCCGCTGGCCGAGGCCGAGCTGTCGGGCATCGCGCACGCCTCGACGGCCGTGATCACGATGGCCTTCTCCCGGGCGCAGGCGCACTTCCTGCCCCAGGGCAACGGGTTCCTGGTGCCGCCGGTGGACGGGCACACCCTGAAGGCCGCCTCCTTCCTCTCCAACAAGTGGTCCTGGCTGGGAGCTTCGGCGCCGGACACCTTCGTGTTGCGCGCCTCCATCGGGCGGATCGGTGACGAGGAGCTGCTGGACCGGCCCGACCGGCACCTGGTGCGGACCGCGATCGCCGAACTCCACCACGCGGTGGGGCCGATGGGCGAGCCCGTCGCCACCCGGGTGACCCGGTGGGACCGGGGGCTGCCGCAGTACGGGGTGGGGCACCGGGAGCGGGTGGCGCGGATCCGCGAGGCCGCCGGGAAGTTGCCGGGGCTGGCGCTGTGCGGGGCGGCGTACGAGGGCGTCGGCGTGGCGGCCTGCGTAGCCACCGGCCGCGCCGCCGCCCACACCATCCTCCCCACCTGACCGGCCCCACCCTCAGCCCCGCCGGCGTTTGAGGCG